>NZ_JCADBK010000021.1:0-134655 GCF_059358955.1 Nonomuraea sp. CX421
CGTCTCTTGTCACATGGATCTCACCCGCACCACAGCATGGGCTAGATCACCCGCACACCATCTCCCTGGACGTGAACATGGTCCCTCCGCCACCTGGCGGATGTGCAGGAACGTGTCGTGCTCCCCGCGCACGCGGGGATGGTCCCGGCGACGTCGTCCGCATGGACCTGGTGGCCCTGTGCTCCCCGCGCACGCGGGGATGGTCCCCTGGCCTGATTGGTCGATGACCAGGACGTACGGTGCTCCCCGCGCACGCGGGGATGGTCCCGAAGCTGACGGAGCGACCGGAGAGCGAGACTTGTGCTCCCCGCGCACGCGGGGATGGTCCCCGCGACGGCAGGTACAGCCCGCGCAACCCGACGTGCTCCCCGCGCACGCGGGGATGGTCCCTGGTTTCTGCAGCCGTGGCCGACGTTCCTGGTGTGCTCCCCGCGCGCGCGGGGATGGTCCCATTGACTGGGTCAACCAGGACGGCGTCTCGATGTGCTCCCCGCGCACGCGGGGATGGTCCCGTCTCCCGCCCCACCTGGCACGGATCCTGGCCGTGCTCCCCGCGCACGCGGGGATGGTCCCGCTGCCGCGTCTGCCGGTTCTACCGGCGACATGTGCTCCCCGCGCACGCGGGGATGGTCCCAAGCCGGAGGAGATCGAGCGTGCCGTCTCCTCGTGCTCCCCGCTCACGCGGGGATGGTCCCCCGAACGTCAGGCTGAGGAGGGCGAGGCGGATGTGCTCCCCGCGCACGCGGGGATGGTCCCCAGTACGCGTCACAGGGCAGCATGCACCCCGAGTGCTCCCCGCGCACGCGGGGATGGTCCCGTCCTGGAGTGGATTCGCAAGAAGGGCAAGAGGTGCTCCCCGCAGCACGCGGGGATGGTCCCACCGTGAACGCCGCCAGCGTCCAGATCAGGATGTGCTCCCCGCACACGCGGGGATGATCCCACTGGATACAGACGTTGCGGTCCCGCTCCTCTGTGCTCCCCGCACACGCGGGGATGGTCCGTTGCCGAGTTCCTCGCTGTAGCCCTGCACGATGTGCTCCCCGCGCACGCGGGAATGGTCCGACCCACGAGCCGAGCGCCATGAGCTTCTCGTTGTGCTCCCCGCGCACGCGGGGTGATCCATCTGAGCTGACCAGGACGAGCGACTCGCCGTTAGCTTAGAGCCTCGGAGATCCGGCGCTTCGCTGCTTCGTCTTGGCCGACGATGCACTTGGCGTAGATGCGCAAGAGCACGTCCACGCTGTGCCCGGCCCACTCCGCGACCTGAGGCGCTGGAACGCCGGCGTTGAGCCAGGTGGAGACGCAAGCGTGGCGGAGGTCGTACGGCCTAGCGGCCAAGGGCGATGTGAACTCGCTGGCCGTTAGGGCCGTCTGCCGGGCGGCTTTCCAGGCGCGTCGGTAGGTGATGAATGGAAGCTCTCCACCGCGCACCCCGTAGAAGAGACGCCCGTCCGGACCATCGGCGAACACGGCGAGGTGAGCGCGAAGGATGCGGGTCAGCGGAGGAGGGATCGGCACGTTGCGGCTGTGGCCGTCGGCGCGGTGCTTTAGGGCGCGTTCCTCGCGGGCGGTGCCGGTGTCGGTCCATTCCCGGCCCGAGTAGGGCGCTGCCTTGAGCAGATGGAGCTCTCCCCAGGCGTCCACAGGCTCCTCCGCTTCCCCGGAGTCGGCGTTTTCGACGAGCGGCGGCAGGCTGATGTTGTCGCGGCGCAGGTTGATGGCCTCCTCAGGGCGTAGGGCCGCGTAGTACATCAGCGCGAAGAACGCGACGAGGCGCTCACCGCTGGGCCGCTGCGCCGCAACGGCGGCCAGCAACGCCTTCGCCTGCGTGTGGTTGACGACGCTCCGCCGGTCCAGTTCGTACGTGCTGGCCGGCAGCTTCCACTTCAGCGTCTTGATCGGATTCTCGGGCAGCAGCTTGAGCTCCACGGCGTAGTCCAGGGCGTTGGACAGCAGCATCCGATGCTTGCGCACCGTGTTGGCCGCCGCGCGCCGGCCGTCCAGGAGAGAGGTCGCCGCATCGAGCAGGTCACGCGCGAGCCCGGGATCGTCAGTGAGCGCCGAGACGGGCTTGGTGTTGGCGGCGAGCCAGCGCAGCGCGGCGCCGGCCTCCTCGGGCGCCTCCTCCCGCTGCTTGGTGTTGCAGCCCCAGCGATGCATCGCCGTACGCAACGCGCGATCGTCCGGACGGCCGCGAGCCGGGCCGTACATGGCCGGCGTCGCGGCGGTGAGCGCGCGGGCGATGTCCTGGCGGTACTTCGGCGCGGCTGCCTTCCACTTCATGTCCACGAACTTGCACACGAAGTCGTACCAGCTCATGTCCGCCCGGTTCGTACGGCTCCAGCAGACGGGCTCTCCCGTGACGCGGCTGAACGCCTCTCCCCTGCGCGCGGCGGCCTGGATCTCGCCGCGGTAGGTGTCGGCCTGCGCGGCATTGCGGAAGGGCTTACGCCACAGCTTGCCGCCGACCTTCCAGCGGACGTAGTAGGTGTTGGCCTTCTGCCCCTTGTAGACCTCGGTCTTGTAGACCCGCACGTCGTAGGTGATGTCCTTCATCAAGCGGCGTCCTCCAGACCCGAGAGCCAGCGGTCCAGGTCGGCGCGGCGGATCCGGAGGTCTCCGTTGGGGAGCTTGAGGCAGCGCGGTGAGCGGCCCTTGGCTCGCCAGTCGTAGAAGGTGGAGCGGGAGATCTGGAGTTCGGTGCAGAGTTCGACGAGGGTGAGCATCCCTCGTGTGCTGGGGCCGGTGGCCATGGTGGGTGTCTCCTTGCGGATCTGGCGGTTGGGTGGGTCCGGCCTCGTGCTTGGTGGCTGTGGGCCGGGTGTCGTCGGGACGAAGAAAGAAGAAAGAAAGACAGCTCGGGGCCCCGGCCCCTGTCTCAGCGAGTGAAGGGCGCATTCGGCTGCTCAGGTGGGCTTGTTTCTTCTTTCTTCGTCCGGTTGGTGCGGCGGTAGCGAACGGACGGACGGCCTCCGGTGGGCGTGGTGAAGGTCTCGTACTGGCCGGTGGCGGTGAGGCTGGCCAACAGCTCGTCGAGGGTCTGTTTCGGGACGTTGCGCGAGAACAGGGCGGAGATCTCCGAGCGGGTCAGGCCGGTGTCTGCGGCCTGGTCGAGCGCGCGGCGGATGCGGTCGATCTTCGGGTCGCGCATCTGCTTGTCCAGGACGAAGACGGCTGAGGCAATGGAGTAGCGGACCAGGGCAGCGGCGGCTTTGAGGTCCTCGGGCGTGATCAGCGGGCGGGCTTCGAGAGCGGCGTACAGGGCGGCGATGCGCAGGCAGTACGGGGCCGAGCGGCGGGTGAACTCGGTCCAGGCGTGGTCTTCGTCGTCGGCGGCGGTGAACTCCTCGTACAGCTCGGCGGACCAGAGGACGCGGGCGGCGTCGTCCAGAGCGATGCGCTTGACCTTGCGGGCCTGCTTGACGGCGTCGTGGAGCCGGCCGCTGAGAGTGGCCAACAAGTCAGGCGAGACGCCTTCCGGGATGGGCAGACGCTTGGAGCGTTCGACATAGATGGGCAGGAAGCGGTTGTAGGAGCCGCCGGCCATGTCCGCCTCCGCGACCCGCAGACGGAACTCCTTCGGCGTGATGTGGCCGATGATGACGATGTGCGGGTTGGAGGCCCGGTAGGCGTTGCGGGTGAGCACGGCCAGCGTGCGCCCGTCCCACGCCTGACGGAGCATCGTGCCCAAGGTGGAGCCCTCGCGCTTGGCTCGGGCCATGACGGTGGAGAACTCCGGTTCGGTGACCGACAGCCGCTTGTCCATCGTTCCGCCGGGGTCCTCCGGTGAGTCGGGGTCGCGGATGCGTTCGATCAACCCTTCGCCGGAGGACAGGCCGGTGACGCACAGCTCGCCGTAGCCGATCCCGGCGTGGTGCAGGAAGATCTCGGCGGTGTCGGTGGCCTGGCCTTTGCGTCCGGAGCCGGTGCGGCCGAACAGCAATGGCCAGATCAGCAGCGGGTGGCGGGTGTTGCCGATCTGGACGTACGGGCCGGGGCCGATGACGGCTCCGCAGGCGGCCAGCGCGGAGACCAGCACGCCCACGGGATCGGCCTCGGTGGATGGGTCGGCGGCTGCGACCAGCTCGCCGGGCAGCCCGTAGAACATGGCCGGGTCGGCGGCCGGCGCGGGCACCGGCAGGCCGATGCTCGGCTCTCCGGACAGGTCGCGGTGCAGGCGGTGGATGGTGGCATCGGCGGCGAGGTTCTCCAGGATGGTGTTGGCGTCGAGTGGGTTGGTCATGCGATCCCCCGGCGTGGCTGGCGTGCTCCGCAGGTGAGCCCGGAGCGGATGGTGGCGGCGGCCTCTCGGGGGGACAGGCCGATGGCCTGGGCGGCGGTGTGCAGGGCGTCCTCGGTCAGCCGGTACGGGAGCAGGCCGGTGGCCACGAGCTGGCCGAGGGCGAAGGCGGCGGCGTTGAGGGTGTGGTTGCGGGTGCCCGATGCGGCGTCGAGCACGTGCTGGACCTCGCTGCGGAGGGCGGCCAGCGCGTAGCCCGTCGACCGGTCACCGAGCGAGGCGAGAACGTCCCCGACTGAGACCCTCACGGGTGCCGATGTGGGCGGGGCGAGCCGTGCGGCGAGCCATTGCGGGAGCGGCGCGAGATCGGCTGCGTGGATCACGTCGTACGTTCCTGCGCCGTCCGGCAGGTTCACGAGGCTGCCGGGGCCGACCACGTAGCCGCCGCAGGCGCGGGTGTCGATCAGCCAGCCCAGACCTTGTCCCTTGGCCCCGGAGGTGTTGCCGAGCGGCAGCCCTTCGGGGGCCTGGAAGTACAGGTGTGTTCCGCGACGCCGGGTGCGGACCTGGAAGGTTTCCAGGGGCAGCGGCTGTCCAGCCTGCTCGCAGAGCAGGGCCAGCACGTCGGCGCCGTCGTTGACGCCGGGCAGGTCCCATGGCGGTGGCGGCTGCTCGCCGTCCTTCGGGGTGTCGAGGTCGATCACGACGAGCCGGGAGGGGCCCGTCGCGATGCCCACGTTGTACGGCGCGCGAGCCCAGAACCGGCCGATGACCTCGGGGTCTGTGGTGTGGTGTTCGGTCCACTTCCAGCCCTTCAGCGGCACCTTGTCCCCCGATGTGAGCGGGAAGACGTGCCAGCCGCGGGCGGCGGCGGCCAGCGCGTAGCGCAGTGTCTGGCGGTGCGGATCGGATGTCATGCTGGTGGTGCTCCTTTGCGCCGGCCTCGCGTGGCCGGTGATCGGTTGGGGCGTGGGCCCCGGCGTCGTGCTTGGTGGCTGTGCGCCGGGGCCCTTCCTGGTCGCTTCACTTCGTGTCGCGTGGGCCGTTGCCGTCGTGGTGGAGGTGGCGGATGGAGTTCCAGACGTGGCGGCCAAGGCGCAGTCGCAGGCCGGTGGCGTCGCAACGGCGGCAGTGGCGCGAGCCGCGCCTGACCCTGTTGCGGACGCGACGCTTGCCCTTGCACTTGCGGCAGGGTCCGAACGGGCTGGCGTAGCAGAGCAGTGCGTAACCGAGCGTGCTGATGATCGCTGCGCTAGCGACGAGTACGACAGGGGTCATGACCGCCTCCAGGGCCGGTTTCAGGGCGTGGTCGAGGAGGGCCGCTAGCGGTCTAACGGCCTGATCAGGGCTTATTTCTGGTGCTAGCGGGGGTGCTAGCGCTAGCAGGGTCGGTCGCTAGCGCTAGCAGCCCTTCGAAGGTCAGCCGGAACGCTTCTGACGGTTACGCTCCGCGATGACTTCGGTCAGGTCGTCGAGGCGGATGCCTCGCCTGGTGACGGGCCTGCCGTCGATGCGGCGGCCGATGTCGCCCACCCGCAGGCCGTACGGCTTGAGGGCGCTGGTGAGCTGTTCGGACTTCCAGCCCGTGTAGATCTCGGGCCGCAGCTCGATCAGCCGGGAGCACAGCAGTTCGTTCCAGGCGGCGTTCTCGCCTGCGGGCCAGATCTCGGCGAGGTCGGCCAGCAGGTCGAACACGGGCGCATCCTGGCGGGCCTGGGTGCCGGGTTCGGGCAGTGTCCCGGTCTGCACCCGGGCGGCCACGGCACGGGCGACGACCTTCTCGGCGTCGCGGGTGTCGAGGTAGAAGGACCGGCGGGCCGCTGCCTTGCCGAGTCCGGCGAGGATGCCCCAACCGGCGTCGGTGACCGGCTCGAAGACGGTGGCGCGGTAGCCCTGCTTGTAGGCCGAGGTGCCGAGGATCATGTCGTTGGCCACCTGGTCGGCCACGCTCATGCAGTAGCGGGTGTTGACGTTGCGGGTAATCCCGGTCGGCAGCGAGTCCTTGTCCGGGATCTGCGTGCCCAGCATGATGATCACTCCGAGAGCGCGGCCCAGCTTGATGACCTTCTCGCAGATCTCCCCCGCTTCCTTGCCGTACTTCGGATGCAGGAACAGCTCCTGGACCTCGTCGATGGCGACGATCAGCGGGTGCAGGCCGGAGCCCTTGAGCGAGGCCAGTTCCGGCGTGACCTTGTTCTCCGGCGCCTTGCCAAGGGCGTGGTAGTGGGCGATGCGCTTGGAACGGCGCTCGCACTCCTTGTACAGCCAGCCGATCATGGCGGCGCAGCAGGCGATCGTCTCGTCGTCGAAGCCGTTGCCGTACTCGGTGCACACCGGCTCCAGCACCTTGAAGTCCCCGACTCCTTTTAGCTCGTAGACCCTGAGTTCGGCGCGCGGGTCGAGCGAGGCGGCCAGCACCGCGAGCCTGAGCCCGAACGTCTTGCCGGAGCCGGGCTGCCCGCCCACAAGCCAGTTGCGGAACATCAGCTCGGCCTGGACGGTCTCCATGCGCGGGGTCGTGGCGAACGGGAACGGCTTGAACACGTCAGCCGTACCGTCCCGCAGCAGCGGCCAGGCCGGTTGCTTCATCTGGGACGCGGGCTCGTAGCCGACCCACAGGGCCAGGCGTCCGGGGTGGCCGGCGGCGGGCTCGGGCCAGACCTGGTCGAGCGGGAGCCGCATCGCCGACGCCAGCCGGCCGCGCCGGGCGACCACTTCGGCGGCCTCCACGCCGTACGGCAGGTCCACGATCGCGAGGTGGCCGGGGCCGTCGCGGTGGATCTCCTGCGGGAAGCTGATGGCGTTCGGGTCCTTGGAGACGGCCTGCGTGATGCCCGAGATCCCGCACGACAGCAGCGCGCGGCGTACCAGCTCGGCGGTGAGCTTGCGATAGCGCGGCGCCTCGCTCACCCGGTCCGTGATCGGCTTGTCGGTCGGCCTGCCCGCGCGAGCCAGCAGCGGCACGGCGACGGCCAGCGCGGCGAGCCGGACCCAACCGGGCACGTCGGCCACGAGGAGAACCAGCAGGCCGAGCAGGGCCACGACGCTCAGCACCATCAGGATCGACCACCGCCAGCGAGACTGCCGTTGGCGCTGCTTGTCCAGCTTGAGCCACGTCTCGGCGTCGTTCCGGTCGGCGGCGTACTGGCGAAGGGCCCAGTTGCCCTCTTCTGCCGTCGCCCAGTGCAGCATCCGCCCGATGGCGGTGAACACGCCGGGAAGCGCGTACCAGAGCGTCTTGGCCAGGTACTTCGGCGAGCGCACGGCGTGATAGCCGAGCACGTAACCGGCGTCGCGTGTCTGCCAGGTGAGCATCGCGCGGACGGACTGCCAGGTCCGCAACCACGCGGGGACGATCGGCGCGCGGCGCCGCGTGGTGAGCGACGCGTACGGCGCGGCGTCCTCGTCCGGCGGGTCGACCGGCGGGCCGGTGACGCGGTCTGCGACGGCGATCGTCTCGCGGTCGAAGAACGCGTCCTCCTGGTCGTCGTCCGGGGTGGTCTCGTCGGCCGGGCGGGCGCGGCGGCGGGAGTCGAGCGGGACGACCTCGGCCGTGCCGTCCCGGTCCGGGCGGTCGGTGAACGCGAAGCCGTTCAGCTCACGTCCCGGTACCGGACGGCTGTCGGGGTCGTGCGGGTCGTGGGTCATGATGAGTACACCTCGTGTGCCTTGACGGTCGCGGGGTTGCGGGGCGCGGCCACTGTTCTTGGCGGAGTGGAGGCCGCGCCCTGCGTGTCGGTCGGGGACGATGCGCGGTCGGACCGCGGCTCGTCCGGTGGCGGATCGGCGGTCGGACCGTGCGGTCCGTCCGCATTGGTGTCGGCGGTCGGCGCCTCGGCCCGCAAGCGGGCGAGCAGGGCTCCAGCGCGGTCGGTGGATATCGACTGGCCGGTTCGCCGGATGGCGTCGCGGAGCCGGTCGCGTGACAGCGTGATGCCGCACATCTGGTGGTCGGCGGCGATCTGCCGGCCGAGTGGCATCAGGTCGTCCACGTCGACGGGAGCGGTACGGCGGGGGCGTCCGCCCTTGCGCGTGGTCCTGGCGGTCGGCCTGCGCGCCGGTCCCGGCGGCAGGGTGGGGCGCGTGGTCGCGGATGCGAGGCGCACGCCCTCGGGAACGAGCTCGCCGAGCCGGTAGAGAGCGCGCTCGCGGCGGGTGGCCTTGATCCGCCACAGCCTGCCGTACCGATCCTGAAGGTCGGTGCGGGCCAGGATGCGGTCACGCTCGCGCCTGAGCGCGTCCGGGTACGAGCGGATCTCCCACAGCACCATCCGCCGCCACAGGGCGAAGGTGGACGGGAGGGCCAGCAGCCAGCGCGAAAGCCGGATGGACTCCATGCGGTCGGGCTTGGCCAGGTCGGCGCGCTTGCGAACGGCGTACGCGCCGACCTCCACCGCCACGACCCACAGCAGCGGGAGCATGGCGTGGGCGACCATTCCGAACACGGTGTCCTCACCGGCCACGTTCAGATAGACGGTCGCAGCGGTCAGGGACCACGGGACCAGCCGGAGCGGCCGGACCCGCATGCCGAGCCGGGCCAGGACGATGTCCAGCGCGGAGAAAACGGCGATGCCCAGGTCGATGCCGAGCGGCACCATCCAGGCCATCGCGCCGAACGACGGTCCGGCGGCCCTGGCGACGGTGGCGAAGCTGATGACGAACCCCAGCAGACCGAGGGCGGCCACGGCGGCGGTGGTGACCGAGACGGCGGTGTGTTCGCCCTCGGTCAGCGGACGCGGACCATAGGTCGTGGCGGTCATCGGCCCCACCGTCCCCAGCAGCGGGGACAGCCGGGTCGGTCGCACCAGTTCGCCCGATGGCCGGACCAGATGCGAAGCACCATGTCGGGTGATCCAGCCGTCTGGACCGTGGAACGCACGGCCTGGCGCAGGCGGTAGCGCTCCTGGCAGATGCGTACCAGTTCGCACGTCAGGAATCCGGCGGCGAACACCATCAAGTGGAGCAGGACGGAGATCATGCGGCCCTCCTCAGCAGGGCGTGGGACTCGTTGTCGAGGTCGGCGGCGAACACCGTGCGGCGGCACGCGGCGCAGTAGAACTGCACGGGCCCGCCGTCGAGGCACGTGGCGCAGCGCGGGCAGCGCTTCACGAGCCAGGGCGACACGGCGCGAGTGGTGTAGTGCATGGGTCCCCTTTCAGATGCCGGACTGGGAGCGGGTGAGGATGCGGCAGAGGCGGCAGCCGGCCAGGCAGCGGGCGCCGTGCGAGGCGCAGACTTCGACCTGGCGGCGGGTGCCGCAGCGGCGGCAGCGGTAGGCACTGCGCGAGCGGTTGCCGCAGTCGGTGCACTGGAAGCGAGTCATCAAGCGGCCACCTTCCGAGCGGCGCGAAGCTCGTCGATGGTCAGCCCCGCCCATACGCCCGCCTTCGGGCGGATGGCCAGCGCGTACGTCAGGCAGGCGGTCCGGGCCGGGCATCCGGCGCACACGGCCTTGGCCTGTGCCTCGCGCGCCTGCCGTACGTTCTCCGGCTCGTCGTCGAACAGGTCGGGTCCGGTGAACAGCTCCGCGTCACCGGTCTCGCAGGCCGGGTCGGCGTTGAGCAGGTCGTCGCGGAGGTCGACCAGTTGCGCATCGCTCAGGCGGGCGGCCGGCTCCTTCATCGCCGCACCCCCAGCAGGCCGGCGAGGGCCTCGGCGACGGCGAGCCGGTGACACGTGGAGCAGATCGGCGGGACCGGCGCCTCCTCGTTGGTCTCGATCTCCTCGGCGCCGCCGCAGACGAGGCAGGACCACTGCGTCTGCGAGACGTCGACGGGGACGAGGCCGAGGTCAGGCTGTGTGTTGCTGGACCCGTAGGTCATGATGAGGACACCTCTCGTAATGGGGTGCCGGGGCGCGGAACTGGTTTGGCGACTGTGAGCCGCGCCCTGGCTTGTTTTGTTTGGTTCAGCCGAGACCGTTGCTGAACGTGGTCAGGGCTTGGGCGATGGTCTGGATGCCGTCCACGGCGCTGTTGACCGCCATCGCGGCCTTGTGCGGCTGAGTGATCACGAAGAAGGCCGCGAGGATCATCAGCACCGTGGGCAGGAAGCGTCGAGGTCGGAGAGCAGGCATGGGTGGTGATCCCTTCTGGTGTGGCCGGGCCTGTCCCTCCTGGTGACCGGCCCTCTTCGCGAGGACCTGTCCTGTACAGGTATAGAACAGGAACGGCGAGTCCGTCAAGGTCCTTTTCGGGGCCCGCCGTGTTCGTGGCACTAGAAAACCGCGCAGGTCAGGGGGTACGGCAGTGTTCAAAAGGCGGTGCAATTCGACAAAGGGGGGTGCACTGGCGCCAGGAGGGGGTGCAAACTGACGGCGACATAGTGATCACAGAGGGTCGCCGTCCCTCCGCGAGTCGGGAGAGGCATGAACGTCCGAGAGCCGAACCACCAGCTCGCGGCGGTAATGGCGAGAGCCGACTGTTCCAACAAGGGCCTCGCCCGCCGGGTACAGGACGTGGCCACGCATCACGGCACGGACCTGCGGTGTGATCACGTGTCGGTGAAACGCTGGCTGGACGGAATGCACCCCCGCGGACTGACTCCGCACTTCATCGCCGAAGCCCTCAGCCGCAAGCTCGGCGAGCAGGTGAGCGTGCGGGAGATCGGCATGAGGTACGCCGAAGCCACGCCCTTCGTGGCCCGCAAACTGCGGCAGGTGAGCGGCCTCGCCGACGGCGTGACGGTCCTGGTCTCGGGTGACCTGTCGGCCAATCCTCAGGTGGTCGAGAGCGAGGTGTCCTCGGACGCCTGGAACGACTCCATGGTCACGTGGCTGGTGAACCCCGTACCGATCCCCCGGCCTCTGGCTGAGCAACGGCTGATCACGGCGGCCAGCGTCGAGGCCGTACGGGAGACGACGGGGATGTTCGCCAAGCTGGACTACCGATTCGGCGGCGGGCACGCCCGCTCCACGGTGGTCCAGTACATCGCGATGGAGGTCGAGCCGCTGCTCAAGCACGTCACGCCGGACACGGCGCTCGGCAAGCAGTTCCTGTCCGAGACGGCGGCCATGCTCCGGCTCGCGGCCTGGATGGCGTACGACACCGGGCGGCACGGCCTGGCCCAGCGCTACATGACCAGGGCGCTGCTGCTGGCGCGCGAGGCGGGCAACCGAATGCTCGGCGGACGCATCCTGGCCGGCATGAGTCACCAGGCCAACTACCTCGGCCACTACGGCATGGCGGTCAACCTGGCACGCGCCGCGCGGATGGGCGCCGACGGCGCGGCCACACCCACGGCCATGGCGCTGTTCAACGCGATGGAGGCACGGGCGCTGGCCTCCCAGGGCGACGAGGCCGGATGCTGCCGCGCCCTCGGGGAGGCCGAGCGCTGGTTCGAGCGGCGCAACTCAGAGGACGATCCGGTCTGGTTGACGTACTTCGACGAGGCGGAGTTGGCGGCCGAGTTCGCCCACTGTTTCCGCGACCTCGGGCACCACCATCGGGCGCGTGACCGGGTCCTGGAGAGCGTGGCGCTGTCAGAGAGCCTCTACGTACGCAGCTTGTCCTTCGTCCGCACCATCCTCGCCACCAGCCACGTGGCCGGCGGCGATCTGGAGCAGGGCATCGCCGTAGCCCGCGAGGTGGTCGCCACGGTGGCCGACCTGCGATCGGCTCGCACGCGGCGTTACGTACGGGAGTTCATGGATCAGCTCGCGCGCTACGGCAACGACCCACTGGTACGGGACTTTCAGACCTTCGCCGAGACCCGGCTCGCACGTGCCCGTTCAGAGGCGGGCGCGCTGAGGTAGGTCGCGGACCTTGTGATTCGGTCTCCGGGTGATCGCTGCTTCCGCTGGCATTCCCTGGTGACGAGGGTGGTTTGGGTCGATAATGTGGTGATCTTCGGCTGGCGGCGGCTGGCGGCGGCTGCCGGAGTTCCCAAGGCGGACGCCCATGACACCCCCTGCGCAGACGTCAGCACAGCGTCGTCTGGACACCGCCCTGGCGGACCTGGCCACTACCTTCCGCGGGATGACCGCCCACCCGGACGAACACAACTGCGAATGCCACTGGGGCAGCGCCGAAGACCTAGCCCGACTGAAGACGCCGGACGTGGAGCTGGATCCTGACCTGCTGCGACGCACCTGGGAGGCCAGCGACTGGGACGACCACGCATCGGTCCTGTGCCGCATCTTGCCCCAGCTCGCATCCGCGCTGGTCAGCGGCCAGGTAGAGCCGCTCTTCGGCATGGAGGAAGTCGGCCGCTCGCTGGCTCGCGGCGATTGGCAGCAATGGCCGGCCGAGCAGGCCGCCGCAGTCAGGGCCTTCCTGCACGCCTGGTGGGCCCACAGCCTCATCACGCCCGACGCTGCCGTACCTGCTTACGAGGTGCTCGCGCTGTGCGCCGAGGCATCCGCCACGCTCGCCCCCTGGCTCGACATCTGGGAGAAGTCGACAGACCCCGTGGCCGACCAGCACCTCGCCAAAGCCGTAGCCCAGTGGGAGTACGACCTGCTGGGAGACCTGCTCCCCTGGGATACCCGGTATGACGAGGAAGACCTCCGCATCACGCTGACCGCCTGGCTGGTACGCCACGCTCCAGCGCGCCTACGCGCCTCAGGCGCACCGGAGCAACTACTGCACCGAGTAAGGCTGCTCAGCCTCACCGGCCCCGCCCGCTGGGAGGACCCGCACTGGCCCGGCCATCGCTACTGAGCTACGAACCACGTTCAGAAGGGTCGCCAGCTGCGCGGCAGCACATCATGCCGCAGTGACGCCATGCGGTGGTCGAACTCGGCGCGGATGTCGGGGCTCAGGTCCACGTTCTGCATGAGCCACGTGGTCATCGTGATCTCCCGGATACGGCGCAGGGTGTGGAAGCCGGGCCACTCGGTGATGTCGAACCCGTACACGTCCACGGCCTGTGCGTACTCCTCCGGCGCGACCCAGCGAAACCCTCTGAACGGAATCCCCACCCCAGTGCACAGATCCCACTCGCGAGGACCCCACGCGAACGCCTCGAAGTCCAGCATGATCACACTCCCGCCCGTCGTGCGGAGCAGGTTGCCCTTGTGCCCGTCGCCGTGGATGTGGCCGGTGGGCAACGCGTAGTCAAGCGCGATGTACTCGGCGTAGAGATCCTTGACCCGCTGGCGCAGGAACCCGAGATCCTCGTCCGCGACAGTGAAGGCGCAGTCCAGGCGATCCTCAACGCGGGCCAGCGGATCGAACAGCGGCAGGACCAGGTCCACCGGCTTGGCCAAGCCGTGCAGCTCCTTGAGCATCACCGCCAGGTCCACGAACCCGGGAGCCGGCCCGTCTGTGTCCACATGGCGCCAGAACGTCACCACCCTGCCGTCATGGACGGTCGCCTGCGGGCAGTCCGGCCAGAGCTGCACGCTGGGAAAGCCGACCGCGCCGAGCCACCTCGCCACCGCGACCTCCCTACGGACATCGGGCAGCAGATCCACACTCCGAGCAATCCTCACGACGACCGGGGCCGACGCGAGGCGATACAGCGCGTTCTCTCCCAGCCGTATGAGACGCGCGTCTCGGCTGTCCAGGCCGGCGTCCTCGCAGGCCGCGATGAGCGCCCTGTGTGCGTCGTACTGGGAGAAGCCTCGCCCGGTGTAGATCTCGGTCATGGATCAGCCCTCGCTGTTCGTATCGGGAGGTGGGGGACCGGTGGCCACATAGCGGCCCTTACTGGGGATGACGACGATCAGGCCCTCTCGCTGAAGCAGTTCCAGGGCCTTGCGTACCGTGATGCGCGCCGTGCCGAACCTCTCTGCGAGGACAGGTTCACCAGGCAGACGCACCTCTGGGGGGAACTCGCCGGCTTTGATGGCGAGACGAAGTTGGTTGGCCACGTCCTCGTAGCGCGTGGCAGGCTTCGCGTCCGCGGCCTGGCCTTGGACGCGACGCCCTCGGCCCATCTGGCTGACGACCAGGCCCTCGCGTTCCAGTTCCGCGAGGGCCTGGCGCACCGTCCCACGGGCCACGCCGTACGCCTCCATCAGCGCCGTCTCCGACGGGATCATCCCGCCCTGCGGGTACTCCCCCGTCGCGATCCGCCGGCGGAGGTCGCCGGCCAGGACGGCATAGGTGGGCTGAGCTTTGCCTTGAGTCATGAGGCTCCCTTGCCGAGCAGCAACGGACTCAAGGCTAAGGCGAGCGGGTGTCGGCAGGGATGAGCGAGCGGGTCGGCGCCTGACCTGGGCTCTGGGACGCGCGGGCGGGCGGCTTCGCCGCTCTCGGGGGCGGGTCGTCAACGCGCCTCACCTGTGAGGATCAACATCCACATGCGATCCGCTGGGCTGCGAAGCCACGGGCCGGCGTAGGCCACCCTGGGAGGCACGGTCTGGTGCGTGCGACGGATCACGTAGCTGCCACCGGAGGCGAGCAGCTCGTACACGATCACCCGGCATGAGCACGTGTAATCCACGACTCGGGCACGAGCCGGCGACTCGGCTGCCCAGTCAAGACAGGTCACGCGACCACCAGTGCGAGCCGGCGGGTGGGGCGCGAGCTGCGGGCATGGCCAAGCGTCCAGCTCCACATCGAGAACCTCGGTCATAGCGGCAACCCTCCCCATCGCGTTGTGGCAACGTTTCTCCACGTCAATGCTTATGAGCATATGCCTACAAGGCTATATGAGGTAGTGGGGTTGTGATGATTAACAGCTGTGATCGACTTCAGCTCCGATCGGCCCGTGCACCGGCAGCTCGCCGACATCATCCGGGCGGAGATCGTCGCCGGCAGGCTGAAGCCTGGTCAGGCGCTCCCCTCCGAGACCCGGCTCATGCAGGAGTACGAGCTTGGCCGCGTCGCCGTACGGCAGGCGCTGGGGGTTCTACGGGGCGAGGGACTGGTCGTCACCGTGAAGCGTGAAGGCTCCTACGTCCGGCCGCAGGTGCCCGTTGAGCGGGTGACCGTCGAAGGGGCCGCGGAGGTCAGCGCTCGCATGCCGTCTCCCGATGAGCGGAAGGAGCTGGACATCCCTGAGGGGGTGCCGGTGTTCGTGCTCAAGCAGCCCCGCAAGCACAACCGCATCCTGCCCGCTGACCGGACGGTCCTGGTCTGGGACGAAGACGGCGAGTAAGCGATCAGCGACGGTAGTTCCGGCAACCGGACAACAGGATGAACAGCTCCAAAGAACCCGGCGCTGAGCACTGACTCGACGAACCATCCCCGCGTGCGCGGGGAGCACCAGGCCGCCGCAGCGGGCGTGACCATGGTGCAGGGGACCATCCCCGCGTGCGCGCTGCGGTGGTGGCGGAGCCTGGATAAGTAGCTGCGCGAGTTTCGGCGAGTTTCGCGCGTGTCGAAAAGTCGCTGAAAGTGGAAACTCGCGCACGTGTGACCTGCGGGAAGGCGTTCCGGATGCCGGCGTGAACGCTAGGGGCGTGCTGGAAGTTTTGAAAATGGGCAGAAACTCTGGCACGCCGCTACGATGCTTGCAGGGCATGTCTCGCGGGAGACATGGTCGGAAGCAGGGAGATGCCCCCGCCCGAAGATTGCGTCAGCAGGCGGGGACACCTCGTGAGCGGCTTCAGGTGGACCGTCGTCTATCTGAAGCCGTTTCTGTTGACCAGCCAGTCCACCACGATCAGGACCGCTCTGACTCCGAGCGCTATCCATTCGATCCGCTTAGGCTGCTCGTCGCGTTCCCGCTCTGGCATGTGCCGCCCCTCATTCCAGACTGTTTGCGTCTGAGATCGATCGATCCCCGGGGGAACGACTGATCGAGGGCCGCTACTGCTTCAGCGGACAGGCAAAAGCTTAGACGTCTTGGAGTCGCGGAATCGGGGTTGCAAACATACTCGCCAATCAGATCGTCCGCGTAGTTCCGCGAGGGTCCGCAGAACTTCGGAGTCAGGCAATTGCTATTCCATGTTATCGCAGGTCAGATCGCACAAACTAATAGATGTGTGAAATGGGTCACACTTGGGCCGTGTTCGCGGTTCCTTCGCACATCCACCCCATCCAACGCGGACGCTAACCCCTCTGACTAGGCATCCTGCATCGCCATGGCGGCGCAGCGACACAACGACCAGACGTTCCAGGCGTGGGCCGTACGCGAGGAGCACCTGGTCCGTCTCTGGCAGAACTTCACCGTCCAGGGACCAGCCCCGCGTGCGCGGGGAGCACCAAATCGCGTCCGCCGCGCAGATCACGCCCGCGGGACCATCCCCGCGTGCGCGGGGAGCACAGCTGAGCGAACCGGTCGACGTCAGCCGTCCGGGGACCATCCCCGCGTGCGCGGGGAGCACTACCTTTGGCCCGGCCGAGGGGCCTTCCTCGTGGGACCATCCCCGCGTGCGCGGGGAGCACAAGGTGAGCACTTCGGAGAACTGGGCGCGGGCGGGACCATCCCCGCGTGCGCGGGGAGCACCGCACCACCACCGTCGCCCCCTCGGTGTCCAGGGGACCATCCCCGCGTGCGCGGGGAGCACTCTGTGGGCGACGTGGCCGAGGCCGAGGTGTCGGGACCATCCCCGCGTGCGCGGGGAGCACGTGGAATACAGCGTGACGGGGATGCGCGCGAAGGGACCATCCCCGCGTGCGCGGGGAGCACGACCTGCTGCGGCGGTTGCGGGAGGCGAACGGGGGACCATCCCCGCGTGCGCGGGGAGCACGAGTCGAAGACGTTGACGCGGATCGAGCGGCTGGGACCATCCCCGCGTGCGCGGGGAGCACTTCCGCTTCACCGGCAATCAAAAGTCGTGGGCGGGACCATCCCCGCGTGCGCGGGGAGCACAAACTGGCTCAGCCCCGCATAATCACCGCCTCGGGACCATCCCCGCGTGCGCGGGGAGCACTTCGACTCACTAAACGGAGTATCAGTGAACATGGGACCATCCCCGCGTGCGCGGGGAGCACTCGACGCCGGTCTCGGTGCTGTCCAATGCCTCGGGACCATCCCCGCGTGCGCGGGGAGCACGAAGCATGCGCTCCTCCTGCAGTCCGCCCGTTGGGACCATCCCCGCGTGCGCGGGGAGCACGTGAGCGCCGAGGGCGCCGTGGCCAGGATCAAGGGACCATCCCCGCGTGCGCGGGGAGCACTTCTGGGCTGAGGGCGACCTTGACGGCACGGAGGGACCATCCCCGCGTGCGCGGGGAGCACCGCCGGGTGGGGGTGGCGCCGTTGCGGGCTTTGGGACCATCCCCGCGTGCGCGGGGAGCACACTGCCTGACCTGGGACGCTACCGACGGAGAACGCGAAATTCGAGCACTTTCAAAGGTTCCGACATTTCGGGCAATCGACCGACCTTCCGTGTTCGCCAAGCCACCGCAGGGTGCGCCATCGGAGCTCATCCCGACCAACCGCACCCATGATCGACCTTCGGGATCGCTACTCCCGATCGAGGCAATGTTCCATACAGAAGCATCGGACACTGGGGGCGACACGATCAACCATCATACCCTTGCGGAAATACGGCTATTTGTACATATGTCAGGAAATGTGAATTACGCCCCGGATGTAGGCATGGACTCGGGAGCGTTTCCGGTTAGAAGTATTCGAATCCGTAGAACTTTCCTGAGTTGCTGGTCTTTAATGGGCTCCATGCTCAACGAGGAGCCGTCCAACTGCTGGGCTGTTGATGATCTTTCGGCCACCGCCTGGACGGTTTGGGCTAAGCATGATCGGGCTACTGACGGCTGGCTGCCTCTGTGGCGTCATATGACCGACAGCGGAGCTGTCGCGGGGCTGCTATGGGACCAATGGATGCCTCTGCAGGTGAAGCGGGTGATCGCAGAGGCGCTGCCGAGCGGCTTAGAAGACGGGCGTCGGCTGGCGATCTGGCTGGCCACTACTCACGACATCGGCAAGGCAACCCCGGCGTTCGCCTGCCAGGTCGAACCACTTGCGGATGCCATGCGGGCAGCGGGCTTGGGCATGCCGCCACATAAGCAACTACTTGATCGCAAGCTTGCTCCGCACGGCCTCGCCGGTCAGACGCTTCTGCGCGACTGGTTAATGGAGCGACACGGCTGGGCGCGGTCGGCCACTACCCAGTTCACGATTATCGCCGGGGGTCACCACGGCGTACCGCCGACCAATCAGGACATTCAAGCATTGAACGTCCATCCACAGCTACTACGCTCGCCCGGCAGTGTCTCGCAGTGGCGGGACGTGCAATGGGAAATCTTGGACCGCTGCGCCGAGGTGTGTGGGGTCAGCGAAAGGCTGGCTAGTTGGCAGGCGGTGAAGCTGGCTCAGCCGGCCCAGGTACTGCTGAGCGGGTTGGTCATCGTCGCTGACTGGATCGCGAGCAATCCTGATCTGTTCCCGTATTTTCCTGACGCGGGACGCCAATCACAGCGGCAGCGGGTGGAGGCGGCATGGCGCGGCCTTGACCTCCCCGCTCCGTGGCAAGCGTGCGAAGCCACCGACGAGCCGGCGGAACTCTACGCTTCCCGTTTCCGGTTTCCGAGCGGAGCTCGTGTCCGCCCCGTACAAGAGCAGGCGGTTGGCGTGGCACGGGCGATGTCGTCCCCCGGCTTGCTGATGATTGAGGCGCCGATGGGGGAAGGCAAGACCGAAGCCGCGCTCGCGGTCGCCGAGATCTTCGCCGCTCGGTCTGGAGCGGGAGGCTGCTTCATCGCGTTGCCGTCCATGGCGACGGGCAACGCGATGTTCCCTCGAATGCTGGACTGGCTACAACGCCTTCCCGACGTGCGCGCCGCTCGTGGGGCGCATTCGGTACTGCTGGCGCACTCGAAGGCGGCACTCAACGAGGACTATGCCGAGTTGATGCTTGCTGGCCGACGCCAGATCCGCGGGGTTGAGCTGGACGGCAGCGGAGATGAATGGCGCCCCCGGGGAGATCAGATCAGCAGCTCCGCCGAGTTGGTGGCCCACCAGTGGCTGCGCGGCAGGAAGAAGGGGATGCTGTCGTCGTTCGTGGTGGGCACGATCGACCAACTGCTCTTCATGGGGTTGAAGAGTCGCCATCTGGCCCTGCGTCACCTCGCGTTGGCGGGCAAGGTGATCATCATCGACGAGGCACACGCCTACGACACGTACATGAACTCCTATCTGGATCGGGTGTTGTCGTGGTTGGGCGCGTACCGGGTTCCGGTGGTGGTGTTGTCGGCCACGCTTCCAGCAGGGCGCCGACAGGAACTCGCCAAGGCGTACGCGGGACAGGATACGGACGACGTCGATTTCGCCGCGGTGGGAGCCGCACGTGGTTACCCGCTCTTGACGGCCGTCGAGCCGAATCGCCCGGTGGTCCTCAGGGTCGTCGCTGGGTCCGGCCGCACGACCGATGTACATCTTGAGCGGTTGACTGACGATCTCGCCGTGCTGGGCGACAGGCTTGAGGATGAACTGGCCGAGGGCGGATGCGTCCTGGTGGTGCGCAACACCGTTGCCCGGGTGCTGGAGGCTGCGGCCTATCTCCGTGAGCGGTTCGGTGACGACGCGGTCAGTGTGGCACACGCTCGGTTCGTCGACCTGGATCGCGCGGAGAAGGACGCTGATCTGCTGGAACGGTTTGGCCCGCCGGAAACGAGCCGAGGCAATCGGCCCTCAGAAGCGCACATCGTGGTGGCCAGCCAGGTCGCCGAACAGTCGCTCGACATCGACTTCGACCTACTGGTGTCCGACCTGTGCCCTATCGATCTGCTCCTGCAGCGGATGGGCCGCTTGCACCGGCACCTTCGAGGCAAAGACCAGCATGATCGACCGCGACCCCTGCGTACGGCTCGCTGTCTGCTCACAGGCGCGGACTGGGACGCGATTCCTGTGGAGCCAGTCCGCGGCTCCACGCTGATCTATCGACGGCATGCGCTACTCCGATCCGCCGCGGTGCTTGAGCCATACCTGTCAGGAACTGCCGAGACCGGACATGTCGTGCGCCTACCGGAGGACATCAGCCCTCTTGTCCAGTCTGCGTACGGAGTTGATCCCGTGGGACCGCCGGAATGGCAGAAGGCCATGGCTCAAGCACGTGAGGACCACGATCTGCACCAGGCGAAGCAAGACAGCAAGGCACACGATTTTCAGATCAACGCGGTCGGTAAGGCCGGCCGAGCGCTGGTCGGCTGGGTCGATGCCGGCATCGGGGACGCCGACGACACACGGCGTGGGCGTGCCCAGGTCCGCGATAGCCGCGAGTGCCTGGAGGTGCTGGTCGTCCACCGCCGAGCGGATGGGTCGCTGGCCACGCTGCCGCACTTGAGCGAAGGACGCGGCGGGCTGGAATTGCCCACGGATTCGGTTCCCGAGACCAGGCTCTCGCGCATCGTAGCCGGCTGTGGCCTGCGGCTGCCCTTCGTCTTCTCTCTCCCCGGAGTCCTTGACCAGGCGATCGAGGAACTGGAGGGCGAATACGTCGCAGCGTGGCAGTCCAAGGAGTGCCACTGGCTGGCCGGCGAGCTGATCCTCGTGCTGGACGAGAACTGTCGGACCAGCCTGGCAGGTTACGACCTGCGTTACACCCCTACCGATGGCCTGGAGGTAACTCGTGCCGCGTGACCTTGGCCTGCCGTCGTTCGATCTGACCAGTCAGCGATGGCTGCCGGTGCAGCGCTGCGACGGCAGGGAGGATGAACTGTCGTTGCGCGAGGTCTTCAGCCAGGCCGACCAGTTGCGACGCGTGGTCGGTGACGTACCCACCCAGGAGTTCGCGCTGCTGCGCTTACTACTGGCGATCGTTCACGATGCGATCGACGGTCCCGGCGATCTCGAAGAGTGGCAAGAGCTGTGGGACCACGGACTACCTGTCGACCGCATTACCTCATATCTGGACACGCACCAGGCCCGCCTGGACCTGCTACATCCTGAGCAGCCCTTCTTCCAGACAGTGAACCGCGCCGGGTTTGTTGGAGACCGGGTTACGTGGCTGGGGCGAGAGTAGCTGGGTTGATCTCTGCGCGGTAGAGGGCTTCGTATTCGGCGGGTGGAAGGTCCTGGCAGGCGCTGTGGAGGCGGCGGTTGTTGTACCAGTCGACCCATTCCATGGTGGCGATCTCGACGTGGTCCAGGCCCTTCCACGGGCCGCGGCGGTGGATCAGTTCGGTCTTGTACAGCCCAATGGTGCTTTCGGCCAGGGCGTTGTCGTAGCTGTCCCCGCGGGAGCCGACCGAGCTGACCGCGCCGGCGTCGGCGAGCCGGTCGGTATAGCGAATGGACAGATATTGGCAGCCGCGGTCGGAGTGATGCACCAGCCCGTCGAGCGTGTCGGCCTGGCCGCCGCGGCGCCAGATCGCCATCTCCAGCGCGTCCAGCGGCAGGTCGGTACGCAGATGGTCGGTCAGCCGCCAGCCGACGATCATCCGGGAGAACACGTCGATGACGAATGCGGCGTAGACGAACCCGGACCAGGTGTGGATGTAGGTCAGATCGGCGACCCACAGCCGGTTCGGCGCCAGCGCGGCGAAGTCCCGCTCGACCAGGTCGGCCGGGCGCGGGCACAGCGGCTCGGCGATGGTCGTGCGGCGCTTGTGATCGCCGCGGACCGCGCCGGACAGCCCGAGCCGGCGCATCAGCCGGGCAACCGTGCAGCGTGCCACGGCCACGCCCTGGCGGTTGAGCGCCTTCCACATCTTGCGCACCCCGTACACCTCGAAGTTGTCGTTCCACAATCGGATGATCTCGGCCGACAGCTGCTCATCGCGCTGCTCGCGGGCCGAGGGCGGCCGATTCCTGGCGGCGTAGTACGTCGCCGGCGCGAGATCGAGCACCTGGCAGATCGGCTCGACGCCGAACTGTTCGCGATGAGCGTCGATGAAGGCCACTATCTGGGCGGTCGGGGGTCGAGTTCCCGGGCGAAAAAAGCGGCCGCCGACTTCAAGATCTCATTGGCCCGGCGCAACTCACGGACCTCCCGCTCGAGCTCGGCGATCCGCTGCGCATCGACTGTTGAGGTGCCCGGACGCTGTCCTCCGTCGACCTCGGCCTGACGGACCCAGCCGCGCAACGCCTCGCGGTGCACGCCGAGCTGCTGGGCTACCCGGGCGATGGCACCTGGCGCGTTACCGGTCTGCTCGCGGATCTCAAAGACCATCCGCACCGCACGCTCGCGTACTTCCTGCGGGTACTTCCTGGGGGCTGGCATCGCGTGTGATCTCCCTTCCGCCAGCACGATCATGCTGGCTTCGGGGTCTCCAAGAAAGTCGGAGCGGTTCACAGCCAACCTGCGCACCTCCAATGGCGAGACGGGTTCGCTGGACCGGATCGTCGCTGACGTCCCCAACGGCATGCCGTTCTTCACCATGCGGGCCCATGGCGTCGATCGCCTCGGCTTCGCCGAGGCTGCCAGGTGGCTCGTGCACGCCCATGCCTTCGACACCTCCGGAATCAAGACCGGCGTGCTCGGTGACTCCCGGGTCAAGGGCGGCAAGGCGTACCCGCAGGGCGTGGCGTGGGCCGGCAACCTGGGCGGCGTCATGATCGAGGGTGAGAACCTGCGGCAGAGTCTGCTGCTCAATCTGATCGCCTTCGACACCGACAACCTGCGCGGCGACCCTGTACGTGATCAGCCCGCCTGGCGGCGCCTACCGGACAAGCCGGGACAGGCCGACCCAGCGCAGTTGAGCAGCCGCCCCACCGGCATACGGGACTTGTACACCTGGCAGTCACGCAGAGTACGGTTCACGTTCGATGCCGAGGGCGTATCGGGGGTCATTCTCACCTACGGCGATCCGCTCCCCCCGCCGAACATGCACCAACGCGAGCCGATGACCGGTTGGCGGCGCAGTCCCGCGCAGGAGAAGAAGCTCGGCCTGCCTCAGGTCTATTGGCCGCGTGAACACGATCCGAGCCGGAGCGCTTGGCGAGGGTTGGGCGCCTTGATCGCCGGTCGCGCCCCTGGAGCCGAGCAACGCGGAGAGGCTGCGGGCATCGTCCGGCCGCGCATCCTGGATTGGGCCGCCCGGCTCACCGTCGAAGGTGAGCTTCCGATGGATTTCTTGATCCGAGCGCGGCTGTTCGGCGTGGTGTACGGCGTCCAGCAGTCCGTGATCGACGAGATCATCGACGATGCGTTGGCGATGCCTTTGGTGCTGCTGCACCAGGAGGACAGCCGCCTCGCCCAGGCCGCCATCGATGCGGTCTCTGACTCCGAGAACGCGGTGACCGTACTTGGTGATCTGGCCTCCGACCTGGCTCGGGCAGCTGGAGCTGAGAGCGAGCCAGCCAAGGAGGCCGCGCGCGGTGCCGGCTTCGCCACCCTCGATGGAGCGTTCCGAGACTGGCTGGCAGCACTCCGCCCTGCAGACGATCCCGCGAAACAGAGGTCAGGCTGGCAAGGGCAAGCACATCGCATCATCAGCCGCCTGGGTGACGAACTGCTGCGAGCGGCGGGCGATGCCGCCTGGGAAGGACGCGTCATCGAAACGAAGAAGGGCCAGGAACTCTGGCTGAGTGCGTCACAGACAGACCTGGCTTTCCGCACCCGGCTACGCACGGCACTGCCGGCAGCCGTGATCGCCGGTCCTCCTGAAGGCAACGGTCAACCACAGAACGTGGAGGCATGATCATGGCCACAGCCCCTCGCCGGGTAGCCGACATCGTCGGAGACATCGCCGGCGGGTACATCGCTGAGCTGCAGAAAGGCTATCTCGACGACAGGAGCGCGGCGGTCGCGGCTTTGGCACAGCTCAGACGCGGCGCGGGCAAAGTGCCGGAGGACGTCCCGGAGCTGTGGGGCATGGCCGGCACCGAACGGCTGTACACGGAAAGAAGCCTCAGTGACGACGAGGCCACCAAGGCAGAGGCCGCGCTGTTCCTGGCTGTGACCCTGTACGCGCTGCATCAGCAATCCCGTCCAGAGCAGCGAATGCACCGTTCAGATTTCGAACTCGGAGCGGCTGTGCGCCGTCTCATGCCGGCTGGCTCCATCGATGAGCCGATCCGGCGACGCTTCGTACGAGTCGGGACCGCCACCACCCGCCAGGCGCTCGCCTATCGGCTACGGGAGATCATCACACTCCTGCGCGGCCAGTCGATCCCGCTCGACTATGAACTCTTGGCCCGGCAGCTCTACCAGGCACAGCACCCCGACGGATTGCGCCAAGTACGCCAAAGCTGGGGCCGCAGCTTCCACGCATATCGATCCGACACCTCCCGGCCCGAAATCCCTGCTAACCCTGACACCCCGGCAGACAAGGACACTCGATGACCCGTACCGTGCTCGAACTCCACGTGCTGCAGACCGTTCCGCCGAGCTGCCTGAACCGCGACGACACCGGTACGCCCAAGAGCGCCATCTACGGCGGAGTGCGTCGCGCCCGGGTCTCCAGCCAGGCGTGGAAGCGCGCCACCCGACGCGACTTCCACAACATGCTGAACCCCAGCGACCTCGGCGTCCGTACCCGCAAGGTGGCCGAGCTGCTGGCCGAACGGATCAGACGGCTGGACGGGACGATCGAGCAGGGTCAGGCATGGGCACTGGCGGCTGAGGCCGTCCAGGTCGCAACTGGCTCCAAGATCGAGGCACCCAAGCGTAAGTCGGAAACGACCAAGGCAAAGTCGGACGCCGATCCCGCGCCCGAGTCGAAGTATCTGATGTTCCTCAGCTCTCACCAATTGGATGGCCTGGCCGAACTCGCGGTCAAGGCACACGGCGCTCCCAAGGACTTCTTCAAGGACAAAGCCGTCAAGGAGCAGGCCAAGAAGATCGCGAACAGCCGACACTCAGTCGACATCGCGCTGTTCGGCCGCATGGTGGCCGACGGTGCAGACATCAATGTCGACGCCGCCGCCCAGGTGGCGCATGCCATCAGCGTGCATCAGGTGGACATCGAGTCCGACTACTACACCGCCGTCGACGACTACAAGAACAGGGACACCGACGACCTGGGCGCAGGCATGATCGGCACGGTGGAGTTCAACTCTGCCACCCTCTACCGCTATGCCGCCGTCGACGTCGACCTCCTGTCCAAGAACCTTGGCAAGGGACTACGGGATGACGAGCCCGTCACCGAACCCGTCCGCCGAGCCGTCGAGGCGTTCGTCGAGAGCTTCCTCACCTCGCTACCCACTGGGAAGATCAACACCTTCGGTAACCACACCCTGCCGGACGCGGTAGTGGTCAAGGTGCGTTCGTCTCGCCCGATCAACTTCGTCGCGGCATTCGAGGAGCCGTGCCGGGCGGAGCCGGAGACCGGCGGGCACCTCCGGCAGGCATCGCAGGCCCTTGCCAGCTACATCCTTGAGGTCGAACAGGCCTATGGCATGGCCGAAGATGCGCCGAGCTGGGTGCTCCGGGTAGGCAAGAACACCGAAGCACTGTCCGGGCTCGGCATCACGGTGTCACTGCCGGAGCTGATCTCGGCGATCGGCGCAGAGGTCGTCCGGCGACAGGACGGGGCATGAGCGTCCTATTGATGCAACTGGCCGGCCCCTTGCAATCTTGGGGGGCATCCTCACGCTTCGCCCGACGCTCCACCGAGCCAGCGCCCACGAAGAGCGCCGTCATCGGACTACTCGCCGCAGCCCAGGGCCGGCAGCGCTCCGATGACATGGCCGATCTGGCGGCGCTGCGCTTCGGCGTCCGGGTTGACCAGAGAGGGACGGTGCTACGCGATTTCCAGACCGCGCACCACTTCGTCAGTGGAGATTCGCTCCCTATTTCGGACCGCTTTTACCTGGCCGATGCAGTCTTCGTGGCGGGGGTGGAAGGAGACGAAGGACTGATCGATTCCCTGCATGCCGCGCTACGCAATCCGGTTTTCCTTCCTTACCTGGGGCGTCGTTCCTGCCCGCCGGCGCGCCCCGTCGATCTGCGTGTCGACCACGAGAATCCCCTGGAACAAACACTGGAGCAGGAGCAATGGCGGGCCGCGCGCTGGCACCAGCGCCGCCGCCGCAATGAGCACCAGATCGGGCTGGAGACCCTCATCGAGGCCACGCCGGCCGATGGTCCCGTCGACAGCCTTCGGGACCATCCACTCAGCTTCGACCCGGTACATCGCCGCTATGCGCTGCGTGGGGTCCGCCGCGCGCAGGTGAACGTATCCAACCCGTACGCACGCCGCGATCACGACCCCACTTCCGTGCTGGAAGGTGCCTGATGTACCTCACTCGGTTTCGCCTGAACACCGCCCGGCTGGGTGCCCGTCGGTTGCTGTCGTCGCCGCAGATGCTGCACGCGGCGGTGATGGCGTCCTTCGCCGACATGCCAACCGTAGGTGGCGAGGGACCGCGGGTGCTGTGGCGCATCGATCGCAACAGCCGGGCCGAGACCTATCTCTACGTCGTCGGTCCGGACAAACCCGATCTGACGCACCTGGTCGAGCAGGCTGGCTGGCCTGAGACAGGACGTTGGCAAACCTACGACTACCAGCCGTTCCTGTCCCGACTGGCTACCGGAGACCGATGGGCCTTCCGGCTCACCGCCAATCCAGTGCACAGCATCCGCCGTAAAGACGGCGAGCCCACGAAGCTCACCGCGCACGTCAGCCAGAACCACCAGCTCCGCTGGCTACTTCAACGCCAAGACGACGCCGGCTTCAAAGTGGTCGACAAGCCGATCGAACAACAGCTCATCCCCGACCACGACCAGCATGAGCTGATAGTCCACGACCGGCGCCAGCTCTCCTTCAAGAAGCGCGGCCAGGACAAGCCAGTCACTCTGCTCACGGTCACCTTTGACGGCAGGCTGGAGGTCACCGATCCCAACGCACTGAGGCGCACCCTTACCCACGGGCTCGGCCGGGCCAAGTCGTATGGCTGCGGGCTGATGACCCTTACCGAGGCGTGAGGCGTGGCCACCATCGGCCAGCGCGGCATGTCCTCGCCGCGCGAGCTCACCCGCATGGGGGACCGCATCTCATTCATCTACCTTGAACGATGCATCCTGCACCGCGAAGACAACGCCATCACGGCCGAGGACGCGCAAGGCGTCACCCACATTCCGGCGGCCACGATCGGAACCCTGCTGCTAGGGCCCGGCACCCGCGTTACCCACCAGGCCATGAGCCTCCTGGGTGACAGCGGAGCCGGAGTGGTGTGGATCGGCGAACAAGGGGTGCGCTTCTACTCGGGCGGAAGATCGCTTAATCGCTCCTCCTCACTCGTCGAAGCACAAGCGACCAAGTGGGCCAACCGCCGAAGCCGGCTTGAGGTGGCCCGCGAGATGTACCGCATGCGCTTCCCGAACGAGAACCCCGACGGGCTCACCCGGCACGAACTTCTCGGCCGAGAAGGGCGCAGGGTCAAGGAGTGCTACCGCAGGGAAGCCGAAAGAGCCGGACTTCCGTGGAACGGCAGAATCTATGTTCCCGGCGACTTCAGCGCGGGCGACCCCGTCAACCAAGCCGTCACCGCGGCCGCCCAGTGCATGTACGGCATCGCACAGACCACCGTTGCCGCGCTGGGCTGCGCCCCTGGGCTCGGCTTCATCCACTCAGGCCACGAACTGGCCTTCGTCCTGGACATCGCCGATCTCTACAAGACGGAAATCGCCATCCCGATCGCCTTCGACGTTGCCGCGGAAGGCCACGAAGACGTTGGCTCCCATACGCGCCGAGCAATCCGCGACCACATCAACAAGGTCGGCCTCCTGAAGCGCTGCGTGAACGACGTCAAGCACCTCGTCCTCCTGGACGACGCGGAGAACACCCCGACCGACGACGACACCGATCGCGTGACCCTACAGAGCGACCACGGCATCGAGGTGGAGTCCGGCCGTAACTACGCCGACGATGACGGCAGTGAGGTCCCCTGGTGACCGTCATCGTGCTTACTCGCTGCCCAACGGGATTGCGCGGCTTCCTGACACGCTGGCTGATGGAGATCTCTCCCGGCGTCTTCATCGGCGGCCCGTCGGCACGGATTCGGGAAGCCCTCTGGCTAGAGGTGCAGGAGTACGCCGACACGGGACGAGCGCTGCTTGCCTACACCACCGACAACGAGCAGGGGTTCGCCTTCGAAACGCACGATCATAAGTGGCACCCCATCGACCACGAGGGTCTTATCTTGCTGCGCCGACCCAAGGAACAGCCTGTGGCTTCTGGGGCGACTCCTCCACGCAACTGGAGCAAGGCCGGCAAGCGACGCCGATACGGACAACGCTAACCGGGCATCTGAGAATGCCCTGCCCTAGACGCACCTTGGACTACCAGATGAGGCCGCTCTCAACGATGTCCATAATGTCCGATTCCTTGAAAGTGCTCGAAACTCGCTCCTCCTCCGGATAAAGGCGCAGGTCAGCGAGAGTGCTCCCCGCGCACGCGGGGATGGTCCCGGCAAGGGCACGCTGCGCGACGCCCTCGCCCAGTGCTCCCCGCGCACGCGGGGATGGTCCCGAGGTCGCGCCGGGCGTCTGGATCGTGAAATCGTGCTCCCCGCGCACGCGGGGATGGTCCCGGCTCGGAAAAGCGCAGCAGGGTGAACGGGCCGTGCTCCCCGCGCACGCGGGGATGGTCCCGCCGATGAGGGCCGTGGCTGGCTCGAACTTCGGTGCTCCCCGCGCACGCGGGGATGGTCCCGAGGTCTGCGGTTGACACCTTCGCCGTGTCGAGTGCTCCCCGCGCACGCGGGGATGGTCCCGCGGGTTTCACCGGCGACGGACTCGTGTGGGCGTGCTCCCCGCGCACGCGGGATGGTCCTGAGGACATGACGGTTTCCTTCGGGGGGAGAGGGTGCTCCCCGCGCACGCGGGGATGGTCCCTGGCGCTCCGTGGCCAGCTCCACGGCGCTGGAGTGCTCCCCGCGCACGCGGGGATGGTCCCGGACCGCGAACGGGGTTCGGGGGGTGGGGTGCGTGCTCCCCGCGCACGCGGGGATGGTCCTGTCGCCCCATACTCCGAGTGTGAGAGTGGCGGGTGCTCCCCGCGCACGCGGGGATGGTCCCCTGTCGTATCCGAAGCTGGTGTCGATGGACGAGTGCTCCCCGCGCACGCGGGGATGGTCCCCGCGATCACCCGCACCCACCGGGCCGTCGTCTGTGCTCCCCGCGCACGCGGGGATGGTCCCGGTTCGAGATGCTCGCGCGCGGCGCGCACGAAGTGCTCCCCGCGCACGCGGGGATGGTCCCACTTCCGGCTCGTTCCACACCCAGATCACGTCGTGCTCCCCGCGCACGCGGGGATGGTCCCCATGGCCCGGTGGCACGAAGTAGCAACATCACGTGCTCCCCGCGCACGCGGGGATGGTCCCGCCTCGCACGTCTCGCTGGCGTGGTAAAAGTCGTGCTCCCCGCGCACGCGGGGATGGTCCCCGTCCGATCGTCGTCAAAGCGCCGTACACGCTGGTGCTCCCCGCGCACGCGGGGATGGTCCCCTCCAGTGCTGGTCACGCCCAGGGGTCCGGACGTGCTCCCCGCGCACGCGGGGATGGTCCCATGACGTCGTCGCGCGGGCTGTCGCGTGCGGTGTGCTCCCCGCGCACGCGGGGATGGTCCCGCCATCCACGCGCTGCCCTGTGTGCGCCACTTGTGCTCCCCGCGCACGCGGGGATGGTCCCGTCACCGGGTTGAAGCCGCCCTCCCGGACGGTGTGCTCCCCGCGCACGCGGGGATGGTCCCCTGGCGCCCTGATCCGCGTGTGGCCGGTCCCGGTGCTCCCCGCGCACGCGGGGATGGTCCCGGCGGCTACGCGACCGCAAGACGCCGTTCCCGTGCTCCCCGCGCACGCGGGGATGGTCCCATGTGGCCAACCTCCTTTCTGTAGTTCAAGACGTGCTCCCCGCGCACGCAGGGAGGGTCCCGGCCCCGAGGCGAGCGTGACCAGACCCTCACCTTGCTCCCCGCCTACGCGGGGATGGTCCCACATCCTTGGTCGGCTCCTGGATCGCGCCGATGTGCTCCCCGCTCACGCGGGGATGGTCCCGCAGCACCCGCTCTAGACGATGTCCGCCTGGCCCATACGCCCCAGGCGCGTGGGGACAGTCCTCGCTTGATCATGCCAAATACATGCTCAAGCTCATCCCCATCAGGAAGGTGCATGCCCCTTGACCTGGAGAAACACGCTCGTCGCTCCCCTGACTCCTAAAGCGGGTGCCGCAGGTTCGAATCCTGCCGGGGGCACTCTTCTCCATCAGGCATTCCGGCCTCTGACCTGCGGTTTCTTAGCCGCAGGTCTTTCGCTTCCCAGGCCCTCGATGGGTCGCCAAGGGCACCCGTATGCAGCCGTAGGGCCTTGATCACGGGACATATGCGGGATGATCTTGGCCTCGTATGCCCAAGCCCGGAGGGGGCCGCAGGGCCAGCGCAGCCCCAGCGACCTCCAACAACGCAACATCGCCGGACTCATCGATGTCAGATGCGGCATTGCCTCGGACTGACGAGGCCAGGCGGGATGTCAGCGCAAATACCTCATGCCTGCTGCTCAATCTCGTCGTAGCCGGCTCGCAGAAGATTGAGGCGGAGGCGGTCGGGGCCGTCCAGCCGGAGTATCTCCACGTACCACAGGACTTCCCAAAGCGCTGTGGCCGGGTTCTCGTGCAGGGCCGCAACCATGACTTTGACTGCGCGGCTCTCGACGACGAGCTGATGAGCCGGCGAACCCGGCTCCGCAGGGCCGGAATCGTGCACGGCCGCGGCCTGGGCGAGGAGATCCCGCTCTACTTGTTCCAACCGCGTCCTCACCCGTTGAGCCACCTCGCCCTGCGCTCTCAATGCTGCGAGAGTCTCTTCCACCAGCGGAGCCGCCAATCCGGCCCGATTACCCACCAACTCCGCGGCGTAGGCGGCCATATCCCTGAGTCTCTCCTGTGCAGGGTCCTCGACCAGCGCCGCTAACCGCAGGTCCTCGGCCAGAAGGGCGCGCTGCTCCCGCAGATACGCATCCCGCTCGTCATCGACTGCAGTGTCGCAAAGGTCAGGAGAGGCCTGGACGATCGCGCTGAGCCGAGGCCCGCTGAACCAGTCCGCGCTGAGGCGTTGACCCGCGACGGTCTCCGCTAGCCTCAGCGCACCAACCCGCCAATCCTCCTCCAGCTCGGCGACGCCTTCCCAACGTCGAAGGAATCCCTCGTCGCCGTCCCCTTCCTCCGGATCGAGCAGGTCGATGACAGCGACTATGCGCCCATGCTCGGCGTAGGCGATCTGAGCATCGCCGTTCATGTTCCAGAAGACGCTCATGGCCCGGCCAGCGCTCGACAGATCGGCCAACACCGGCAGGCGTGAGCCTTGGAACCCGTTGGGTTCGACGATGAGGGTCCACCGCCCCAACCTTCCGGAGAGGGCAGAGCCCGAACTTCGCGGAACGCGGCATAGGCGGTCGCGACCGTCTCGGGGAAATCGCGGCGGGTGATCGTCTGGGGCAGGCCGCCGATTCTTAGACTAGTCTAGCGCATAGCATTCCTCTATTGCTTAAACTCTTGGCTGTTCACAGAAGTCACACGCCCGATACGAAAAACGGGACCTTCGGGATCAATCTCGAGACATCGTGCAGCGCCGTCAACGAGCGTCTTGGACTTCGCCATGTCTCTCCAGTGGATGAACCCTCCTGTAAGGACTACCCGATCGCCCTGCAGGATTTGCCCGACAGAAGGCAAGTCAATGCCCTGTTTTCCGTCAACAACTATTGGCCTCGCGCCTACCGGCCAGACAGGCAGGACACTTTTCGGTGGCGAATTATAATTGAGCACTAAACAGTGATGGACGGAGTCGTAGGCCAGCGTGGCTGTAAGGCTTGCCTTCATCGTCTGCGTATACGTGTGTCTGACAATGAGCGGACCCCTACTCATCTTCGTGTCCTCACCGGGAGCATCCGAGCACGCGGCGAGACTGAAAAGAGCGAGCGCAACGAGTCCGTGCACTAGACGAGATGCGCCGTTGAAGTCATGAGGCGTTGAGCTCATGGGGCCAGTAAATCACAAAATGTCCTGATGAGAGGCGCGTGAACACCCGGCACGCCAGCCGGAAGAGTGGTACTGATGGCGAGCGAAGACCGGCTATGAGGAGCCCAACGCCTGCAGTCGGGGTACCTGGAATCCGGTGCCCCGACCTGGTGCCGACGCTAGTCAGCACGTATTGCAGGTCCAGACTTGCCAGGGGTTGGCAGTCCCGAAGCCGCCTGCTTTGGGGATGTTCCAGACCTTGGCATGGTACGAGTGGAGGACGCTTCCAGGCGGTTCTTCTCCAGCGTAGAGTATTCCATACGCCGTGCCGCCCCAGTACGCTGGTCCGCCACTGTCGCCGCCCAGGGTGGCGGTGTCGGTCTCGAAGTTGTCTTCGAAACCGTCATCCCATCCGACGCTTAACTGGGTGACCTTGCCGCATCTCGCTCCGAGTCCTTGCGTCGCGCTTGTTCGCCCAAATGTACACATTGGGATATTTGTGACAGCAGGAACGCTCCAGTTGGTAGCGTAGCGCGGCAGATTAAGCTCGTAATAGAAGGTGCGAGTATAGGTGAGGTCGCCTCCTTGGTATCGAGCGATATCGTAGTCTGGCGCACGGTACATCCGGCTCACAGTTGTTCTGTTATCGTCTTCAGCCGGGTGGTTGAGGTAGATGAGGTAGGGGTCGTCAGCGCAATGCTTCGCCGTTGTCGTGCCTTTGACTCCGGTCTCGCTGATGACGTTGAACCCGGCGGTGCACCATGGGGTGCCGTTTGGCAAATTGAAGTATCCTCCTCCGCGGAGGTAGTTGTCCTTCGGCTTGATCCCCAGGTCGTCGACCGTCGTAACCTTAAAGGTCACATGCGGGTTCATCGGTTGTGCGGCTTGCAGTTCGGCTCGTAAGCGATCGTAGTCGCTAGCTCGGATTCCCTTCTTCGGCTGTACTTCGAGAAGGACTGCTCCTGCCTCGGTATCGTAGCTGCCTTTAACTCTCTCGACCTCTGGGTGGGTGGCGATTGCTCGGCGCTGACTGATGCTCAGTTCTCGCAGCTCAGCCTCAGAGAATCCTCTGTTTTGGATGAGCTGCACTTCGCCGGGAAGGGTCTTCGCGAGTTCCACAGCGCGCGTTGGGATTTCTGCCTTAAACCCCATGCGGAGAGTTCGGCCGTCGTTGACGAGAGAGAATCCTGCTACGTCGTCCGGGAGTTCCTTCGTCAGTTGCACTGCGACGGCGTTAGCCGTCGGTGCCCATGCGTAGCGGTCGATCGCTTCCTCGAAGGTGATGCCCGTGGTGGTGGCGAGCCGATGGAGATCTATAAGCTCCGCGAAAGGAATCCCGTCGACCTTGATGACGGGATCGGGGACCGGCCCGTCGGGCAGTGACCGCTGGATGCCGGGATCGCTTTTCTCGATCTCGTCGGCATAGTTGTCAAGCTCCTGCTTGAGGCTGATGCCTTGTGCGCGTGCCTTCTCGGACAACTTATTAAGGGTGGGGCGCGCGGCCTTCGGTTGCTGCTCGCGCGAGAGTACCAAGCTGGGTGCGGCGAGCGAGGAAGTATCTTGAGATGGACCAGGAGTGGGTCCATCGGCCTTGGCTGCTTGAGCGATGGCAGGGGATAATGATGCCGTTATGACAACAGCAACAGCTAACGCAAGCTTCCTACTCAAAGTTCTCCTTCGCAGTATGTGATCCGAGGGTCGCGAACAGTTATTTGGCGTATCGTCCATTGCCACTACAACTTGACACGGCATTTCCCGATGATCAAGCCTTGACTTCCCGGGATTGAACGAGATGTCGGCAGCTGTAGGATCCTCCTTGCGTGAAGGTGCCCCACGGGTGGAGGTGCTGTCCAAGTGGCTCCACTCGTGGGAATTGGATTGACTCACCCATGTGGCTTCTGTTAGGCGAGCCATTGGCAGATTGCGAGCTGATCCAGCAAAAAATCAACATGTTGACTTCTGGTCTGGATTCCTGTACGAGGTTACTAGTTGAAGATTTAATTAGCGCCTGATCGTTGGCCTGGCTGTTTCGCAGGGCTGATGGACCGGCTGGCTGACTGTTTACCGCGATGGGAAACCAGTACTACATCGGTAGATCTTTAAGTCGTTCGTCAGCGTGACTGTGGGTGTATCAGCGATGGTCTGCGAGTGACCTTGTGCTTCACTTACGATCTGGTCGTGTCCTGGGATACCGAGCTCACGGCGGTGATTCTGGGTCGTGAATCAGACGACTTTGATCATATTCCGTGGCTCGTGATCACTTGTCAAGTGGTATGTAAGCATTCAACAGGGCTCAAGATCGAGTAGTGCGTGAGTGTTCTGCTGCTCGTGGGATGTCTTCGGGTGTAGGCCGGGGATGGGCGTCCGTCGTATGACGAGCTTGCCGCCCTAGTGTCCCGGTCCAGAAGTTCGTTCGCAGTAGCGGCTGATGGCGCCGATGATCTGGTCGGCGTTCTTGGTCCAGGTGAACGGGCGGGCGTTTTCGTTCCAGTGCTCAAGCCATTCCTGCAGCGCGGTGGTCCGTTCGTCGAGGGAGCAGAACACACCGCGGTCGAGGCGGCGGCGCTGCAGTTCGGCGAACCATCGCTTGACCTGGTTGATCCACGAGGAGTAGGTGGGGGTGAAGTGCAGATGAAGATCTGCACCGTCCGCCCTGGACTGCCTTTCCCCCACGCCGCCCAGGCCATCCAGGCCATCCAGGTCAAACGCCGCCGCACCGACCACTGCTCCGGCAAGACCACCATCGTCACGATCTACGCCGTCATCAGCCTCCCGCCGGGACGGATTACCCACGCCCAGCTCGCCGCCCTGATCCGCGGCCACTGGAACGTGGAAGCCCTGCACCACATCCGCGACGTCACCTACCGCGAGGACGCCTTCCGCGTCCGCACCGGCACCGCACCTCGCATCATGGCCGGCCTCCGCAACCTGGCCATCGGCCTGGCCCGCCTGCTCGGCTGGACCAACATCGCCGCCGCCACGACCACTACCGCAGCCACTCCGCCGACGGCCTTCAGCTACTCGGTTTCACAACATGAGAACGCTTCAGCCCTGAAAATTTAGATGCCTGCTTGCAGGGAGCTTATCTGTATGTAATTGCCACGCTGCAACGCGTTCGAAAAAATCGTGTTGTAGATCATAAAATGGCTGTCTCGGAATCTCAAGGGTTGATCTCAACGTATTCATCGCGAAGGCTTTCAAGTGCAACACCGCACTCGTGGGGCCATACACAGTGCGAAGCGCCCAGAATAGGGAGGATCCTTGCAGCAGTTCCGCCACCGCGCCGCCTTTGTCCTGGCAGTAGCGATCCCGATAGCTGGCTTAACCTTACCTTCGGCCTCTGCCGACAGTCCCACCCCAGAGCCGACCGTGAGCGCGGAGGCCGTCACACTCACGGCAGACACCCAGCCCACTCTAAAACGACCCACGCTGGAGATGCTGTCGAAGGAAGCGCAGGGTAAGGGAATCACGCTCATGCAGGCTCTCGACAGATATGCAGCGGACGTCATCGCCAAAACCCCGTCCGCTCAACGCGCCATGCCAGACGGGCCTGTTCCTGATCCTACGATCGACGTCGATGGCATCCCCTTTGCCGAGCTCATCGACCTCAATCGCCTCGCGGCCGCGGAGGGGATCAGCTTCGAGGAATCGATCGATCGCTACGCCTGGACTCCGCGCATCAACCCCTTCGCCGCCTCGCTCCGATCCAAATTCCCTGACGACCTTGCTGGGCTGAAGATCGCCGACGATGGTCGCGGCGCTCTCATCGCCTTCAAAGGCCAGGTCCCAGCGGAAGCTGTCAACCTCGCCAAGCAGCTTCCCGTAGAGGTCGTGCTTGTCGGCAACAAGGGATTCTCTGAAAAGGAGCTCGATCAGATCGCCCGGTCGCGTTACGACGCACTTACCGCCCACCCGGAAGTGGCCCAGGCGCAGGCCACAACAGACTTCGAGACCGGGGCCGTCACCCTCACAGCCGAGCTCAAGAGGGGGCTCGCCACAGACGGGGCAACGCTGCAGGCCACCCTCCAGCCGGAACCTCCACCCAACGACAAGATTAATGTGAGTCTCAACATTGCCGACTCAATAGGGTTCCAGCCCATCGACGACTACCTCAGAGGCGGAGGATTCCTGGAGGAGGGTGCGCCCGGAACGACACAATGCACAGCCGCCTTCAATGCGATCTCCACTTCCGACGAAAAGAACGCAGTAACCGCTCGGCACTGCGCAGGTCCTCTCTATTTCTGGTACCGGAATCACCCGGATTACTACACCCAGGGAACAACGTTAGGACGGACGGGCAACGGCGACCCATATGACCTGGCTCGCTATGGAGGCGGCAGCCTTACATACACCCGGACCTTCTACTACGACCTGAATCTGCCCCGGTACGCCAGAGACGTCCTCAACACCGCGGAGATAAATCAGCCCATTTGCTCATTCGGGAGAGCAACCGCCGGAGCCGAACGGCCCGCCCAATGCGGAAAAATCACCAGGTTCATCGCCGTAGGTGCTGCTGGCCCTCGCGGCATCGTCACGAACTACCTCATGCGGTCGGGGGACAGTGGAGGCCCGGGGTATTGGGGGTCCACAGCGATCGGAGTATCAAGCGGAATACTTCAAAGCAGCGGCGAGACGGTCTTGGCTTCGGTCAAGGGCTACTCAGCCGCGGACGGCTTCGGGACCACATGGAAGGTATGGACCTGTCCTACCTGCTGAGCGGCCTGTTGCCTCCTGCTGTTGAAGCCGTTCACCTCGCGGTACTCAACAGCAGGAGTTTGCCCGGCAGCCTGGTCTTGATGCCCAGACTTGCGAAGAAGGTCCTCATCCTCATCTCCTGATGGTTGGATGAATCCATGAGACAGTTGTGCTGTCGTCCCCGATCTTTCGGCACAGTCATCCTGGCTCTGCTGATCCCGCTTGCAGCCTGCTCTCCATCGGACGGTGGGGTAACGGCAACAGCACGTCAGGCTGACCAACCATCTGACGCCGAAGGCGTTGACCATGTACGTACGGTTGGCCACGATCCGAAGATCGTCGTCCGCACCTCAACGCTTAACTTTCTCGTCGCAGTAAAAGGGGAACTGAGCTATAACTCCGCGAACAGGTGCTTGGAACTGATGATGGCTGGCTCGAGACCTGTTGGGCTTGTCTGGCCGAAGGGCACGATCCCAGCATGGATCAACAGCAAACGCGGGGTGACTGTCCCTAATGTCGGCAATATCCTTCAAGGTGCATCGTTAGCCCTGGTGGGCGGGTATGAGAAATGGGGAAAAGATGTACCGTTCGGATACAGGGTAGACGGTGACATCGGCTGTCTCACTCATGCTCCGAATGGCGACGTCTTTGTCATTGGTTCTGTGGAAAGTGTCGGTGTCTAGTCTAGCTCAGCTAAGCCCCCAGATCTGATGACACGCCTGATTGCGTAGACGCAACGTGGGGCGGAAGGGTGTTCCCGGGCGCTTGCCCCAACCGGCGGACGTCGAGGGCTGCCTACTCGACTCAGCACAGGCCCTCGTCCGGTGACATGGAACGGAACGGCCCCGGTTCTGGCCGGGGCCGAAGATGCATGGAACGAGGGCTATGCGTCCAGGGCGTTGTTGATCTTGCCGTTGATCTGCTCTTGCTGACCGTCCATACACTTCGCGTAGACCCGAAGCAGGACGTCAACGCTGTGGCCAGCCCGTTTGGCGACCTCGGGAGCCGGGACGCCCGCGTTGAGCCAGAGCGAAACGGCGGCGTGGCGGAGGTCGTACGGGCGAGCAGCCAACGATGAGGCGACCTGTGCCGGGGAAAGGGCGAGCTTGCGAGCTTCCTGCCAGACGTAGGAATGCGCCGAGCTGGAGTAGGTCCCGCCAGTGCCCGTGCGGAAGATCCGGCCGTCCTTGGCCGTGCCGTACTCGGCGATGTGCTCGCGGAGCATGGCGACCAGGGCGGGCGGGATCGGGATCTCTCGCGTCTCCTTGTCCGCGCGGTGCTTCAAACTGCGCGACTCGTGGGTCTCTCCGGAGTTGGTCCAGCGCTTCGTTCCTTGAGGCCGGGCATGCTCCAAGATGATCAGGCCCCAGCCCGACTCGGGCAGGGTGCAGTTCTTCAGCCGCAGGTCGGCCGCCTCCTCCGGCCGGAGGGCCGCATAGTAGATGCAGCCGAACAGCGCCCGCAGCCGCGGACCGCGCTTGCGGCCCACCTTTGGTACAGCATCGATGAGTTGGCGGGCCTGGGCCGGGTTGAGCACGGTACGAGGGTCGACGACCGTCACAGCCTTGGGCGCCGTCCACTTGATCTCATCCAGCGGGTTGCTGCTGAACACCTTCTGTTCAACCGCGTGCTCCAGGAGGTGATGGAGGATGGCGCGCTTGCGACGCACCGTGTTCGCGCCCGCCGGAGCACCGGCGAAGGTGACCGAGATGGCGTCGAGGGCCGTACGAAGAACGTGCGCTTCTCCCAGGGCCGACAGCGGGAGGGATGCCCTCTCCAGCCAGCCCAAAGCCGCGGCTTGTGCTGTGGTCAGGTCTGCCCGCCGCTTCTCCGGAAGCAGCGCGTGAACCCGGAGAACCTCCCGCAGATCCTCGGCGGAGGGCCGACGTGGCGAATCTGCCACCAGGGCGGGGATCAGGGTCAGGAGCGCGTACGCGTCCGTCTCCCGGGTGCGGGCAGCTGAGGTGTTCCAGCGGCGAAGGACGTACGCCTGCGCGAACTCCAGGAACGACGGGCCGGATGACCGCTGCGCGAGCATCGACACCGGCAGGCCGGAGCTGATGTCGAACTCCTCCCCCGCCTTGGTCGCCTGCCGCAGGTCGGACATGAACGCGTTGGCCAGGCCCTTGGTGCGGAAGCTCTTGGATCTCTCCTTGCCGGCCACTCTCCAGCGAGCGATGTAGGTGACCGTGCCGCCGTTGGAACGCTGCTGAATCTGGGCCAGCCTCACGTCGTAGGTGGTGTTCACGCCGCCTCCCGTCGCGAGTCCAGCCAGGCCATGAGGTCGCTCCGCCAGACGCGGAGTTCGAGGTTGGGCAGTTGGATGCAGACCGGCGCACGGCCGAGCTCGCGCCAGCGGTAGAAGGTGCGTCGAGAGACCCCGCCGAGTTCGGCGAGGACCTCAGGAACGGTCAGCAGTTCGTCACGCCTGCTCATCGAGCACCACCCCCGGCGGCGGAAAGTGGCGTTCCGGTGATGGCGGCGGCGAGGAGTTGGTCTCCGAGTGAGAGGCCCTGTCCGGCGTATTGCCAGTGGGCGATGACCAGGACGGTGTCCTCGTCGAAGAGGGGCAGGCGGCCGGTGGTGATCTGTTCAGCGCGCTGGTGTTCCTGTCGGGCGGCGCGCAGGGCACCCAGGGTGGTGGAGTAGCGGCGGCTCTTGGTGGAGAAGTGGCCGCGGAAGCCGAGCATGTGGGCCCATTGCGTGAGCCGGAGATCGGCCAGGTCGTCAAGGGCGCCCAGCCGCATGCACTCGGCGATCAGCCGCCGCGCGTGAGGCCGGATCGGCAGCGCGTCAAGGTCGTCGAGGCGGTTGATGCGCCTGTCCAGGGTGCCGACGCATTCGGCGGCCTTGGTGGCGTATTTCGCGATGTACGCCGCGACGGCCTGCTCGGTCAGCTCACCGGTCATGGTGATGCGGCGAACATCGAGCTGAGTGCCCCAGCGGAAGGTACGGTTCAGCGGCTTGATCTCTGCTGTGACCGCGCCCGCCGAGTGCTGGACGGCGTCGACGAGGGCGTCGGCGGTTGCCCAGGCCGGTGGCGGTGTGTTCGGTCCGTCTGGGCCGTCGAGGCGGATGACGGCGTGGAAGTGGACGATGCCGCGTCGCTGGTATTCGGCGACCTTGGCGAAGGAGATGACGGCCTGCTCCCGCAGGGCCTTCAGCGTCAGACCGGAGAGTTTGGCGAAGCGCCGGCGGAGGGCTTCGGTGAAGCGCCGCCACAGCTCCGGGCTGATGGCGTTGAACAGCACCGAGCCCTCGTAGTCGTAACAATCCGGGCAGAGCGGTTCTCCCAGTCGCGGATCGTCGGCGCTGTGCCGGTCGGTGCAGGACATGAGGTGTCCGTGTGGGCAGGTGGTGGCGTCGCGGCGGGCGTGGCAGGGCAGAACCTTGCCGTCCTTCTCCCGCCGAACATGCACCGCGCCGAAGGAGGGCGCGGTGAGGGTGACGAACAGGCACGGGTGCGCGCTGACCGTCTCCGGGACGCCCTTGCCTCCGACCAGGCCCGCGCGGACGAGCTGGTAGGTGTCGGCACGGTAGACCTCGGCACAGGAAGGGCAACGCGAGGCGCGCCGGGTCTTACACGGGACGCGCAGGATGCCGTCAGGCTCGCGGGTGGTGGTGTAACGGTGCAGGAGCTGGCCGGTGGCCTGGTCGTAGTGTTCGACTCGGCCGCGTAGGTGGATGGGCTGTCGGCAGCCGCCGGTTCGCTTGATCTGGTGGGCCCAGCGGTCGTAGTCGGGGTGGTTGAGCCGGTCGATCATCCCGGCGAGGGCGTGTGGGTGGGCAGAGCAGGGCAAGATGGGACCGTCCTATCCAGTCATCTGGTGTGGGATGGCCCCCGGCCTGGCGCAGGTCTTGGCGGATGTGTGGCCAGGCGGGGGGCGCTACAGCGGTTCAGGCGCCGTGGTTGTCGATGCCGGTGCCGTGGCAGTCGGCGCAGGTCTGGTCGTCGGTGAGGCCGGTGCCGTTGCAGGTGCAGCAGCAGTGGTGGTGGGCGGGTGCGGCGTCCATGGGTCAGGTGTCCTTGCGCGGGATGATGCGGACGTAGACGCGGTAGGTGTGCGGGCGAGAGCGGTCGGGGTACGCGCGTGACATCGCGGTGACGGTGAACACTTCGCGCAGCTGGATCATGCCGAGAGTGATCTCGGCGCGGTTTCCCTCAAGGCGGATGCGCATGGTCAGGTTCTCCTCGGTTCAGTGGTTGTCGGGTGTGACGCAGCCGCGGTAGCTGTCGTGGGCGGCGTAACTGGCACGGGCGGCGGACAGGATGGCCACAGCGCGGTATTCCACGGGGCCGAAGGTCAGCGAGGTGGTCAGGTGGCCGCCGTCGCTGTCGACGGGCGTGCCGAGCCGGGCCGCGAGGCGTTCGAGTTCGGCGCGCATGTCGGTGTCGTCGGCTCGCGGGATGAAGTGGTGGACGATGACCCGGTCAGGGGTGGGGATGTCGGGGCGTGCCTCCAGGAATCCGGCCAGAGCGTGCAGGCCGACGATGAGGTGAAGACGCGGGTGCGCGACGGGCATGGTGTTCCTCTTTCACTGGGTGGGTGTGGTTGTCAGGGTGCGGAGCAGGTCTGCGGCGAGCTGGGTGGACACACCCAGGCGGGCGCGGAGCTGGTCACGGGTGATGGGCTTGCCGTGCTGGGCGTGGTGTTCGTCGGCGACGCGGCGGGCGTAGTCGACCAGCGCCGGGTCAGGCGCCGGGCCGTCGCCGGGCTGGCCGTCGGGGTCGTCCTCGTGGGCGGAGACGAGCGCGGGACGGTCGGCCGGCGGGACGGCTTGGGGACGCTCCGGGACGGTCGGGGACGCCGCCGTCCAGGACGGGGACGTCTGCGAGACGTCCGAGGACGGCTCACGACGGCCCGAGGTGGCGCGGCGCTCCAGCATCGAGACGGCGACAAGGAAGGCGGCGGCCGGGGTGGCGGCGGTGATCCGGCCCCAGGCGGTCGGGTCAGCCTGTTCCAGGTTCGCGGCCAGCGACAGAACGATGCCGCCGGTCAGGACGAGCACGGGCCAGGAGATCGGCCCGCGCCGCACGCGGCCGGTCTTCTTGTCGCGTTGGCGTTCGCGGGCGGCCATGACGCAGGTCAGGTCAATGCACACGGCGATCGCCCAGGACATCCAGCCGTGCTGGCCATGCTCGGTGGCGGTGTCACGGATGTGAGTGAACGACCCAGCTCCGGCAATCAGGGCCAGGACCAGGACAGGGCCGGTGCCCAGCAGCCGGGCAGCGAAGCGGCGCATGGTCTGTCCTCCTCTCAGTGATTCCGGTCAGGCGGTCTTTGAGTCGGGTGCCTCGTACGGCTGGGCGGCCATCACGTCCGCCCAGGCCGGGGTCAGGTCGGCGTAGGTGTGGGCGGCGTGTTCGGCCGCTTGCTCGCTGACGTAGAAGGACCGGGCCCGGTACCACTCGCCGTCCTGGGATGCGACGATCGCGACGCCCGGTGTCTCGGCGGCAATCGCCCGCGCGGAATCCAGCGCGGCCGGGTCGAGGTCACCGAGCGTCATGGTCGCGGTCTCCGGGTCGTTGACCCGGTGGCAGATCCGCCCGGAGCACTGCGCCCGCAGGGCGGTCACCCCAGGGCCGAGGTCGGAGCCGATCCTTTGGCCACAGCAGAACAGGTAGATGCCGAACGCCCGCCCGAGCTGCGCCACCCGCAGCAGCGCGGTGGAGGTTTTGGCGATCTCGTCTTTCTCGCTCTTGTCGGCCATCAGGTAGAGCTCGGCCAGCTCGTCCACAAGGACCACGACCGGGACGGGTCGCAGGGTGGGCGGGAGTTGCCAGATGTTGCGGGCGCCGGTCATCCGGCACACGCCCATCCGATCCGTCATCAGCGTCACCAGGTCATCCAGCAACCCGCCGCACTCGGCCCTGCTCGTCGCCAGCGCCGACAGCCGCGACGCGTACGGGGTGAACTCGACCCCGCCTTTGAGGTCGAACCCGACCAGGGCGACCGGTTGCGGGGCCAGGCCGACGATGAGGGCGTTGGCCAGGTTGGACTTGCCCGACTGCGTCGCTCCGGCGTTCAGCCAGTGCGGCACCGTGCGGAAGTCGACGACCCACGGGCGGCCGGTCTCCAGCCGTCCCACGGTGACCTTGAGCAGCTCCGTCGACGGCGGCAGGTCATCGACCTTGACGAGCGGGTCGCGGATGGTGGCGGCCAGGCGTACCCGGCCGGGTTTGTCGGAGGTGACGCGGACGGCGTGCACACCCCAGGAGTGCGCCAGCCGTTCGGCCACCTCGGCGTAGTCGCCGGGGATCTGCCCTTCCAGGGTGTGCAGGGTGACCCGCCAGCCGTGCCGAGTGGGCAGCGGCAGCCACATGAACGGCTTGGTGTCCACCGCGATGCGCTGCCACTTACGCCGCACCCGCACGACGCCGGTCGAGGCGACCAAGCCGGGCACGGTGGTGAACCAGAACCGCTGCCGCTTCTTGGTCAGCCCGCAGCCGAGGGCGACCTTGCGCCACGAGGCCCGCACGCTGATCGCCGTGAGAGGAAAGCCGATCACGAGCCAGAACGACGGGTAGTGCCAGCGGCGCCAGGCCCAGAGCCCGGCCGCGACAGCGGCCAGGATCCCGAGCAGCCAGGCGGGCAGGTCAGACATCGGCGGCCTCCCGCAGCGGGAGGAGGGCGGTGGCGCGGTAGGAGATGCCCCACCGGCCGGCCATCTCCCAGACGTAGCCGAGCAGGCCGACCGCGTTGACCGGGTCTCCGGCGGTGATGGGCGGCTCTCCGGTGATGCCGATCTTGACGAGTTCGATCCGGCCGAACTCGTCCTCGACCGAGACGGTCACCTCGTAGACGGTGTTGCCGTTCTTGTCGGTCTTGATCTCACCGGTGTCCCGGTTGAGCACGCGAGGGCGCGGGGCCTTCACGCAGGTGATGGTGAGCTTGCTGGTGTCCACAGGGATGGGGACGGTGCGCATGGTCGGTTCCTTTGAGTAGTTGAGACGTAACTCTATGAATACATAGAACGCTTAGGATTCTAAGTTGTCAAGGGCTTCCACGCAGACTTGGTTGGCATGTCAGGTGGGCTGTGCTGAACTGAAGGGGCAGACACCCTCGCGGAAGGCTTCGCATGGTCGAGAAGACCGGTCGGCCCGGCTATCTCCAGATAGCCGACGACTTGCGCACGCAGATCAGGACGGGCTCACTCCCGCCCGGCGCTGCATTGCCCTCCACCGCCCAGCTCTGCCAGCGCTACGACGTCTCCGCCAGCGTGGTCAAAGCGGCCATCAGCGTGCTGCGCACCGAGAACCTGATCGTCGGCCAGCAGGGCAAGGGCGTGTTCGTCCGCGAGGACGCCGCCGCAGTCGCGGCCGCCGCCGAGGCGAAGGCCGGCGATGAGGGGGCCGGCTCTTCGGCGGTCATGGAGCAGCTCGCTCAGATGCGGCAGACGATGGCGGTTCTCGGCGACCGAATCGCCGATCTGGAGAAGGCCGTGTTCCCAGGGCCGAAGCGATCTCGCTGACCCGGAAGGCCAACTCCTCCATTTCAGACCGGATGGCCTGAAGCTCATCCAAAATCCGCTCGTTTGTGGTCACTCCCAGCACCCCTTTTCTGGTCGGTCGTTATCCCGGCGGGGATGCCGTAAGTTCATCGCGTATTCGCGCTGTTGAGTATCACGGAGCGTTAGCTAAGCTTCTTCATTGCTGCCTGCACGGCGGTTACACATGCGCTTACACGCGCCCGCCCCTCAAAGCGCGCAAAAGGATGCGATGAAGACAATTCACCGCCCCGGATGGCAACCCCTGATCCTGCGCCAGCACCGCGAAGCGCACGGCCTCACCCTCGAAGCCGCAGGTGACCAGCTCCGCCAGGTCGCCCACCGGCACGGCCTGACCGCACCCGCCGCCAACTTCCAAACACTCTGGGCACACGAACAAGGATCGGTATATCCAGGACCCCACTACCGGCGCGCCTATTGCCTCCTCTACCAGACGAATGAACCGACCCTTGGTTTCCGGCTGCCGCTTCCCGGCGAAATACCCGAAGTGGAAAATTCCATCTCGGATTTGCCTGCCCCCACCGACCCCGCCGCCGACACGGCCGCCGCCCACGTCATCGAACAAACCCTCATCAAAGTGTCCGGCGCCCCCACCAACGGCGAGCAGAACGCGCTACTCAATCGCGTGGTCGACGCGTGGCGACGCCGCCACGGACAGGGCAGCCCCAAACCGATCCTCACCCTCGTCGGCGGCTACGCCGGATCCGGCAAGAGCGAGTTCTCCCGCTTCCTATCCGACATCACCGGCTGGGCGTTCCTGGACAAGGACTCGCTGACCCGCGCCATGGTCGAACGGCTGCTCGTCTCCCTCGGCGGCGACCCGCACGACCGGCACACCGAGCTGTACCTGAGCGAGGTCCGGCCGCTGGAGTACCGGTGCCTGATGGAGACCGCGTTCGACAACCTGAAGGTCGGCACCTCGGCCATCCTGTCCGCGCCGTTCATCGCCGAACTGGCCGATCCCGACTGGGTGTCGCGGCTGACGAACCGGTGCGCGGCCAAGGGCATCGATGTGGCGGTGGTGTGGGTCCGCTGCGATGTCGACTCCATGCGCGAGTACATCGAGTTCCGCGGCGCCCCCCGAGACGCCTGGAAGCTCAAGAACTGGGAGACGTACACCAGCGGCCTGGACACCGGCACCAGCCCGGACACCGCGCACATCACCGTCGACAACCGGCTCGGAGCCGCCATCAGCCTCGCCGACCAGACCCGCGAGATGCTGAAACGGATCCTGACGTGACAGGCATCGTCTTGTACGGGCCGCCCGCAAGCGGCAAGAGCACCGTCACCGCCGAGCTGACGGCGCTGGACCCGCGATTCGTGCTGTTGCGCAAGCTCAAGGCCGGCAACCGGAGCGGCAGCGAGTACCAGTTCGTCACCGTCGAGCAGCTGGGAGAGTTGCGGGCGGCCGGGCGGCTGCTGGTCGAGACCCACCGCTACGGCAACGTCTACGCCGTCGACCGCCACCAGGTCGAGCAGATGACCCAGGCCGGACAGGTGCCGATCGTGCACATGGGCAACGTCCTCGACATCCGCCGCCTGACCGATCTCGGCCCCTGGCTTCTCGTCCTGCTGTGGGTGTCGCGGGAGATATGCCGGCAACGGTCCCAGCGGCGAGGCGACCGCGATACGACCATGAGACTGCGAGCCTGGGACGAGACCAGGGCAGACCTGCAAGCCCACGACGACGGTCTCTTCCCGCTCCGGATCGACACCGGCCAGACGCCCGCGGCCGAGGCTGCACGGCAGATAGCCGGCGCGTACACCGGCCGGTCCATCCTGCCGGGGCGGCTGAGTCATCGCGCTTGACCGGTCAGGATGCGCCGCCACAGGTCTTGTGCCGCACGAGCCGGCAGCCAGGCACTTTCCACGATCTCCGCCGGAGAGCCGTCCGAGGTTCGCCTGACGAACCACAACCCGCCGGCCGCGCACAGCTCGAACATCGGACGCTGGCACATGCATGTGTGCTCGCGTACCCGCAGCCGATCAGCACGAGGAAGGCTTCGTTCCCACTCCACTCGCTCAACCTCGCGGCGCGGAGCAGCCACATGCGGCCCGTGATAGTCGGGCAGGAAGGCCGGCCTAGCCACGCCGTCACCGCCGGATCTGCTGCTCTTGCAGCAGCGCTACGAACGTCGCCACGTCATCGGCGCTCACCGTCTGCTGAAGGCCCGCGTCAATCTCCGCCTTGGCAAGCCGGACACCGCGCCTGGTCGCATAGAACGCCCCCGTGTCGCTGCGGAAGAACGACCAGCCGGGGAACGTAGCGCGCAGCGCGTCAAGGTCATAGGTGGGCGTCGACATGGCATCAGGCTATGAGCGATTGCAGGATCCTGTCTACCCCTAGGGACCCCATTGGATCAAAGGAGATAGCAAGGGATTCCGATAGATCCCAGGAGGCGAGTGAAGGTCCATGGTGCCCCCTTTCTACCCTTAGACATGTGATGGATTTCGAGCCAGACCGGCCCCGCTGGCAGCAGATCGCCGACGTGCTCCGCACGCGTATCACCAGTGGCGAGTACCAGCCCAAGTACCTCGTGTCCGAGGTCCGGCTCGTCCAGGAGTTCGGCGTAGCCCGCGATACCATCCGCAAGGCTATTCGTCAGCTCCGCGAAGAAGGCCTGCTCTACACCGTGCCCAACCTCGGCAGCTTCGTCAGTCCTGCCGACTCCGCGGACTCCTGAGCTCCTACGGGGTTAAGCTCGCGTTCATGGCTGGCAGGATCGACTTCTACGACGACCCCCATGCACCAGCCGCGAACAGCCTCGTGCCCTCGGTCAACGTCGTGGTCTCCAATGCCTCCGGCGACGTCCTGTTGATTCGCCGCTCAGACAACGGCAACTGGGCTCTGCCCGGCGGGGCCATCGACCTCGGCGAATCGGTCCCAGCCGCGGCCATCAGGGAGACCCTCGAAGAGACCGGAGTCAACTGCGAGATCTCCGGAATCATCGGCACGTACAGCGACCCCAAGCACGTCATCCTCTACACCAGCGATGGCGAGGTCCGACAAGAGTTCTCCATCGTCCTCACAGCCCGAGCCGTCGGCGGCGAACCGACACCCAGCCAGGAGTCACGTGAGGTTCGGTGGGTGCCAACAGGTGAAGTAGCGCAGTACCGCATGGATCGATCAATGCGCCTACGGATCGCCCACTACCTCGGCGGTGGCGAACCGCACATCGGCTGAAGCACAGGACTGCACCATCACCCCATACACCGGCGTCAAGCATCAACCGATACCGCAGCCGGAGAGACCTGCCACAAAAGAGCAGGTCAGAGGCCATAAGACTCGAACGAATGAGAACTTTCTCCACGGTTTCAAGGGCGGCCCGCTGCGCGGCCCGCCGGGCGCACTGGCCGGTCAGCGTGCCCGGCTGCGGCTCTTCGGCCGGTCCGGGCACGCACCGCCCAGTGCGCCTGAGGGGGACAGGAGTCACCATTTGACACCGTGACGATCGCTCACTTCGGTACTCTTCGAAGCGGCTAGGGCGATCGACTGCCGCGCGGCTTCCGGTGCTCGGGCCTGGCGGCCCTGCGCTCCGGGTCCACTTGCCACTGAATGACGTGGCGGGCCAGTGCACTGTCATCTAGAGGAGCTTGTGACCTGCGGCGTTTAATCGCGTCTCCCTGTCTTGTCATCTGATCCATTTCACGGTCTTGTTGTTTCCTGGATAATTAAGCAAGAGCATGACCCGTGAGGATCACCAGCGTCACGCGGCATGTTCTTCCGGTATGGCTGTCGCACGTACGCCGCGCAAGACCGAGACGATGGCGTCGACGCTGGCTTCGGGAAACAGGTCCTCGGGTCCGCGAGGAGCGAGGGCGGTGAATGGCGACTCGTAAAGGGCTTCGACCTCCATGATGCCGTTCTTGGCCAGGTAGTCGATCAGGAGCCGGAGGAAGTGGAGTTGGTTGGCGGTAAGATTCTGGCCGGCCTGGAACTGGTCGAACGCCCTGGATGCGGCCTCGCGGTCCAGGCCTGTGAGTGAGCGGAGGAACACGCCTAGGCCGTCGTGCTCAGTCTTGGCCTGCTCGATATCGGCCTCGGTGCCGAAGCCGTTCACGATGAAGATCTGCTCCAGCTCTTCAAGGTCGACGGTAGTGATCTGCTGGTTGCGGCGGAGCTTCTGCACTGCCAACTCGTTCTCATGGCTGCGCAGGTAGGTGCGCACCTTGGACTCGAACCGCGACTTGTCCGTGCCCAACACCACGCCCTTGATCTCGGCCATGCCCAGTTCACCGAGCTCGTCCTGGAAGTCGGTGTAAACGATGCCGCGTTTCACCTTGGGGATGAGCTTGGCCAGCCCCCGCAGACGCCGCCGCATCGACTCCAGCATGGGCAGGGTGACGTCCTCCCACCATGAGTCGGTGGTAAGGTCCTCAAGGATTTCCTGCTGCTGCCGGACGGCGGGGATGGTCAGTGTGGTGGGGTCGAGCAGCGCCGAGGCGATCTCCTGAACCTGGGCGCGGAGCCGCAGATAGCTAGCATCGGCCTCCACCTGGGCCAGCTGGAGCCGCAGCGCCAGGAGGTCGAAGCGCTTGGCCTCTTGACTGTTCTCGTCCTCGCGGAACTCCGTGGGAAGCGACGCGAGCGCTTGGGTGATCTCCGTATGCTTCTCCGAGGTGATCTTCTGCCAGCTGGCCGGCTCCCGATAGGTCTCGACCTCGCGTAGGTGGCGGCGGACCTCGACGTTGGCCGGGTTCATGTTCGCCACCTCACCCTGGAGCCGCTCGGCTAGGCTCCAGCGCAGATCGGCCACGGTCTTCGTCTCGTTGGGCGTCTTCTCTGCCGGGGGCGTCAAGTCGAGGTTCTGCTGGTCCAGATTGAGCAGCAGGTCCATCCGGTGCTTGAACAGCCGCTCGCTGAGAGAGGGCTGGAGCCTGCCTTCTGCGGGAGCGAGATTCTGGTTGAAGAACTCGAAGTTCTGGCACAGGTCGAAGACGAGGAAGCCGCTCTTGTCCTGGTTCGGGCCGAACAGGTCGGGGCAGAGTCGGGTGCCGCGTCCGATCATCTGCCAGAATTTCGTCTTGGACCGCATCATCTTGGCGAAGACCAGGTTGACGACCTCGGGGATGTCGATCCCGGTGTCGAGCATGTCTACCGAGATCGCGATGTGCGGGGCCTTGTTCTTGTCTGAGAACTTGTCGATGAGGTCCTGGGCGAAGACCTTCTTGTGCGTGATGACCTGCGCGAACTCGCCGCGATACTCGGGGAACAGCGTGTCGAAACGCTGGACGATGAACTCGGCGTGGTTGTTGTTCCGGGCGAAGATAATCGTCTTGCCGAGCCGGTCCCCACCTTCCACCTTTGCGCCGTAGGTCATCAGCGTCTCAAGGGTCTTGTCGATGGTGTCCTTGTTGAACAGAAACTTGTTTAACTCGTCGGCGCTGATCTCGCTGGGGACGTCGTCATTCTCATCCCAGTCTGCCGCGTCCCACGCCTCCTTCTCCTCTTCCGACAGGTCGTCGTACTTGATGCCCTTGCGCAGGAACTTCAGCGGCACGTCCACTCCACGCGGAGCGACGAGATATCCCTCGGTCACGGCCTCATCCAAGCCGTATACGTCGGTGGGCACCCCGTCTTCTAGGTTGAACAGCCGGTAGGTGTTGCGGTCGATCTCCTCTCTCGGGGTAGCGGTGAGCCCAACCAGCAGCGAGTCAAAGTAGTCGAAGATCATGCCGTACTTCTGGTACACCGACCTGTGTGCCTCGTCGATGACGACGAGATCGAAGTAGCCGGGTCCGAACCTGCGCAGGCCGTTACTGGTCTCGTTGATGAGCCCCATCATGGTCGGGTATGTCGAGACGTAGATCCGGCCCTCGGTGTTCTTCTCGTTCAGCAGATTCACCGTCGGCACCCCGGGCAGGTGCTGCTTGAACGCGTTGGTGGCCTGGGTGACCAGCGCCTGCCGATCGGCCAGGAATAGCACCCGCTTCACCCAGCCGGCTCGGATCAGCTGGTCGACGAGGGCGATCACGGTCCGAGTCTTGCCCGACCCAGTCGCCATCACCAGCAGGGCCTGCCGGAGGCAGTCTTTTTCGAAGGCGTCGTCGATACGGCGGATCGCCCGGTTCTGGTAGTGGCGGCCAGCGATCTCCTCGTTGACCGTTTCAGTGCTCAGCGGACGACGGCTACTCCGACGGTGGATCAGGGTGCGAAGTTCGTCCTTGGTGTAGAAACCCAAGATCTTGCGCGGTGGATAGCTCCGGTCATCCCAGATGTAGGTCTCGTAGCCGTTGGTGTAGAAGATCACGGGCCGTTGGTCGTACTTCTGCTCCAAGCAGTCGGCGTACGCCTTGGCCTGGTACTGGCCCGCCGTGGCGTCGCTGGTGGTGCTCTTAGCCTCGACCAGTCCCAGCGGCTTGCCGTTGTCATCCCACAGGACGTAGTCGACCTTGCCCTTCCCGCTGGGAGTTGGCATCCCTGTGACCGGGAACTCTCGGTCCTCCGGCTTGTCGAGCGGCCAACCTGCCTCGTGCAGTAGCAAGTCGATAAGGAGGTCCCGGGTATCGGCCTCGTCGTAGTCGTGAGTGTCCGGGACCTTCGCGTTCGCGGCCTTCGCCGCCTTGATCTCGGCGCGCAGCTTAGCCAGCTCGGCGTCCAAGTCCTGGCTCTTGCGGCGCTCCTTGGCGAGCTCGGCCTGCTGCTTGCCGAACTCCTCGGCCATCGCCTGAATCTCGGCCTGCTTCTTCTGCCGGACGTCGGCGGGCACCGGCTTGGGAATCAACGCCTGGTCGAAGGCCAGCCCGGCGGCGGGTAACGCGTCCTGATTCCGGGCATACTGCCGGGCGATCCAGTACATGACATGGAACAGCTCGCCTACGATCCGGACCGCGTCCGCAGCGGGCACCAGTCCGTGCTTGTGTACGGCGGTGTTGCCCTGGCGCCGGATCAGGTCCATCTTCGTGCGGATCGCCGGGCCGACCAATTTCACCATGGTCGGCTCGGCAATCAACGCCGAAAGGTCGTCACGATAGGGCAGCTTGAGCGTCTCATCGGCCTTATAAAGCCAGGTGACCGCCAGTTCCAGTGCCCGGCGGGCGTAAAAGCACGAGACGCGCGGGTCGGCAACTGCGAGCCGCTCCGCGCGTGTCGCACTGTCGTACAGGTCGGCCCACTCGGACTCAAACTGGAGGAACGCGAAGTTGCCCATCGAGACACCTCACCCAGGAAGGCTTCAGATGTTTGGATTGTCCCACAGGTCCCCACGAAACGCCCGCTGTTGCACCGAAGCATGCAGTTCGTCCAACAACTCCATCTGAGCCAGGTGAGCTGCCTTCAGTCTCTCGACTTCCACAATCCGATTCTCGAATTCTTTTTGCAGTTCAATTGGTGGAAGTAGAGTCCGGAATTTTTCGGCCAGTCTCAGATAGATGGTTTTGTGAGTGGATCCATCACTAATGGCACGAAGATGTTGTCGAGAGACCGTGAGCGCATGCATTAGATACTTCGGATTGAGCTTATCGCCGCAAATCCAGTTTACGAAGTCCTGAGAGGTTGACAAAGGCACGCCTGCGATAGTGACAAATCCAATAGAAGCCGTACGAGAAAAGCAGACGGTCCCAGGCGGAAGCATCACTGCTGATGAATTCGCAATGCCAGCAGGTGTAAGTGTCGCTTGCGTTCCGGTTGTAACTTTCCCGTCTAGATCTCTAATCTCCTTCAAGTTGATCCAAGGAATGGTGCCACCCCAATATTCCGGACGACTCCGGTCTGGAGTGTGGCCTGTTGCAAGTTCGGCGACCTCGGTCAACAGCTTCCATGACCACCCTGCCGGGTGCTTTAGATCCTCTCGAACCGTTACAGCTCTAGTCTGTTCGCCGAACATATCGAGGAAGATGGACTGGGCGAGGTCGTCGAGGAGCACGATCGCCTCGCGCCGCTTGCCCCGTAGGGCATCCACCTGATCGAGCACCTCGGCGATTCGGCGTTGGATTGGTACAGGGGGAAGAGGAATCTCAATCTTTACTACCGTTGCTTTCGAGATCTCCTTGAATGTGGCGCCATTTCCGAGGCTCTCGAGGTATAGCCGGTTAGCCTTCAACCAGTGATAGAGGTAGCCGGAATCCGCCTTGTTCGCGTCGGGAACGAGGCTCTTGAAGCCCTGGTTTGTGGCCATAGGCCGCGTATTGACGGCAACATACCCAATTGGAGCTCGCGAGCTCAACAATACAGATTCTGCAGGGAGAACTGAAGCAGCACAGCTTCTCAATCCCTTCTCCGAGATCTTTCGCGGTGTGTCATGGATATGCTTGCTATTGAGTAGGCTCAAGTCCTTTGGGGTTGCCCACGCAATATTGCCGTCCCAATAATCCGGAATCCCGGTCTTAGGTGTTGCGCCAGAAACAACTTCGCAGAAATCACCAATCGGGACTCGGGGCCAGATACTCATGCCAACAACCCCTTGAGCTCGGACATGCCCTGCTGAATGTCGGCTTCAATGCGCTCAAGTTCCTCGATAATTTCCGGAGGCGGGCGGTGCTCGTCCTCTTCGTGGACGATCTCCTTGTAGCGGTTGAGGCTTAGGTCATAGCCCTGGGCGGCGATGTCGGCCTTGGGGACAAGGAAACTCTGTTCCGCCCGAGCCCGCTGCTGTTCACTGCCGTTGCGCTTGGACCACCGGGCCAGCACGTCGGGCAGGTTGTTCTTCTCATGGTCGTCATCAGCGAACTCGGCAGCAGGCCGGGCGCCAAGCTTGTTGTCGGGCAGGAGCGGCGTGCGCTTGTCGTCGAGGCTGAAGCCATCGGCGGTGGCCTCGTAGAACCAGACGTTGTCGGTGCCGCCGCTGTTGGTCTTGGTGAAGAACAGGATCGCGGTAGAGACCCCGGCGTACGGTTTGAAGACACCGCTGGGAAGCTTAACCACCGCGTCGAGCTTGTGGTCCTCGATCAGCATGCGGCGGAGCTCCTTGTGTGCTCCGGTGGAACCAAAGAGCACACCATCCGGGACGATGACCGCCGCGCGGCCACCGGGCTTGAGCAGCCGGAGGACGAGCGCCAAGAAGAGCAGCTCGGTTTTCTTGGTTTTAACGATCTGTTGCAGGTCCTTGGCGGTGGTCTCGTAGTCCAGGCTTCCGGCGAAGGGCGGGTTGGCGAGGATCATCGAGTAGCGCTCGGCCTCGTCAGCGACGTTCTGGGCCAGGGAGTCCCGGTAGCGGATGTCCGGCTGTTCGATCTCATGCAACAGCATGTTCATGCTGGCGATCCGGAGCATCGTGCTGTCGAAGTCGAAGCCGTGGAACATGCTCTCGTTGTAGTGACGCCGCTGGGCCACATCGAGAAGCGCGTCCTTGTGTTTGCGGGCGACGTACTCGGCAGCGGCAACGAGAAAGCCTGCCGTACCGCACGCCGGGTCGCAGATCTCGTCGTTCGGCCCGGGAGCCATCATCTCGACCATGAGCTGGATGATGTGCCGGGGCGTGCGGAACTGGCCATTCTGCCCGGCGGTGGCGATCTTGCCGAGCATGTACTCGTAGAGGTCGCCCTTAGTGTCCTGCTCGCCGAGGGGTATGTCGTCGAGTATGTCGACGACCTTGGTCAACAGGTTCGCGGTGGGGATAGTGAAGCGGGCGTCCTTCATGTGGTGTGAGTAGGTGGACTCATCGCCACCGAGACCGCGCAGCCAGGGGAAGACGCCGTCCCGCACCGTGACAAGCATGTTGTCCGGATGCTCTTCGGTGAACTTCGACCAGCGGAGGAAGTTCGTCTCCTCCGTGTAGATCGGGTTCTCGATCGGCTTGCTGGTGCGGTTGGCCTTGCGCTCCTTCGTGGTCTGCAGGTCCTCCATGCGCCGGAGAAACATCAGGTAGGTGATCTGTTCGATCACTTCGAGCGGGTTGGAGATCCCGCCCGACCAGAAGGCGTCCCAGAGCCGGTCGATCTTGTTCTTGAGCTCACCCGTAATCACATGCGCAGCCTAGTGGAGAGGCCGGACAAGACTTACCTTCTCAGCAGAATGACCGGGCCGTCGTCCATAGCCGGGTCAAACCGCCGCCTGGCGCCGTCGGCTACATCTGGGCTTTCGCCAGCCTGACCGCCTCGCCCGGTGCCCGCGTCCACTATGACCGCCGAAACAACACGGTGATCGACATTCAGCCGCACTGCGCAATCTCTACAACCGCTTCCTCGGCTGTCGGTTCGGGATCCGTCCTCGCCGCCGCGGTGGGCGCCGGCTTCGACTGGCACTTCGCCCCCACCCACCCGGCGCCCTCCCGGCGGGAGGGCGAGCGCACGGTCGGCGTGGCGGACGTGGAGCGACTCCACACCGTACGGGCCGAGTTCATCGCCCTCGATCGGTCCCATGGCGGCGGCCACGCTTTCACCTGGCTCGTCGACCATCTCGACGGGCTGTAACGACCATCGGCTCTGTCCTTTGTCTTGCTGGGAGCGGGAATCGCGCTGAGATCAGGTTAGGCTATATGCCTGCCCTATGTGGGAATGGCCCGCCCGGGTTCCCGGCCAGGGGTATTAGAGTTGCCCAGTAAACTCAAAAGACGCAAAAAGACTGCCTCGCTATCCGATTCGTGACCCCTATCAAGGCTTTTGAGTTGGGCGCTAGAACTGGTTACACGATCCGGATAATAGAGTTCTAGCGCCAGACAAGTGCGACAATCACTCAGTATACAGAAGGGGAAAAGTGGGATTACCTCCCCTTGCTGGGTAAGCATGTAGAGACTATTGTCAGCAAGAGGTTTATCAGTCTGGAATTTTATTGGCTCAAAATCCGGATGGTCTCCCATCAGGAGAAGCCCTGAAACCTGATATTTGTCCGTTTCCGGCTGCCAGCTCAGCCTATCTGCATGAACCCACTTCACTCTTGCAAGAAAGGCGCTGGATGCAAGTGCGCTAAATAGCAGCGGCTCTAGTTCTACTAGGCTCTTCTCGATTTCCGCGCGAGTGCGAGGACCAGCTCCGTGCCTTATCCTATTCCGTAGAGCCACAAGCGCACCAAGATCTGCGATAAGGCCCTTCCCCCTCTTCTTTGCGGCCGTAGCTTCAACAAGGCCTGCTGCCTCATCGCCGCTTTCCCTGGCATCTGCCCCTACTGCCCTGGTCACTCCAACCCAGTGACCCAGCGAAACTCCTCCCTGTTTAACAGCTTCAGCCCAATTAGCGATCTCGGCGAGATCTTGTCGCTTCCTGTACACTGCAAGGGCTAGGGAAAAGATCCCCAAGGAAAGAATTAACGCCTCGGCGCATTGAATTGCAGCCTCGTGTTTGTCGGCCGGAGTTTGGCTGTGCTGGAACTTTCGGACGGCGCGTGAAGTTGCGTATGGATACGTCTCCTGGAAAGCACGATATGGCTCAGTTTGCTTACGCAAGCTCTGAGCAATCAGAGAGCTTAGATCGGCCGCCTGTTCGAGTCGGATACGCCGCTCGTTCTTGGTGCTGTTTTCGAAGACTCCTATCCGGGATTCATTAAGTATATGTTGAATTCGATTTGCCTGATCGACTCCTTCCTTAAGTCTAGAAACGGCTACACGAACTGATTCGAAGTCGCCATCACACGCCGGGATCACCACGCCCTCCAGGTCGCGCCTCTTTACGCGCGGGATTATCCCATAGCGCGGAAAGAGTTGCTCTGCTTGAGGAGTAGATAGATACGTGGCCAAATATTCTGCAGGGATGATATTGCGAGTTATTCTGATTATCAGAACTCCCTGTCCGGCCTGAACTCCTTCGTACTCGCTTGGAAGCACAGTCCAGTGACGTGTACTCGCGAGATCTCGACCAACTATGTCTCCCTCTCGGAGTCGATATCGAGGCTCTCGCGTGCTCGTCCGAAGTGGAAGTTCGTCCACATTCGGCAACGGAGATGTCAAAAGGGAGGGATGGAGGACTCTCTGCTCTTTCTCGAGGTTAGTGGGGTTTGCGGCTCTATCAAGTTCTGTTGCTGGTACCCATCCAGCGAGGATCTCGGCGAAGTCACCAAGTCGCCAACCCTCGACGCGTGCCGTCTTGGTCCCCCCGCCGATCTCGCGGTAGCGGTTAAGACTGAGGTCATACTCCTGGGCGACTATCTCTTCCTTTGGCACGCAGAAGCTCGGCTCTGTGCGCTTACGCTTCCGCTCGCTGTCGTTCCTGTGTGGCCAGCGAGCCAGAACGTCGGGCAGGTTGTTCCTGGCATGCTCGGCCTCACGTAGAGCGCCATCTGGGCGTGGGCCAGTCTTGCCTTCTGCCAGCAGCGGCGTGCGCTTGTCGTCGAGGCTGTAGCCCTCGGCAGTGACCTCATAGAACCAAACGCTGTCCGTACCCCCGCTGTTAGTTTTGGTGAAGAACAGAACCGAGGTAGAGACACCCGCGTACGGTCTGAAGACGCCACTCGGCAGCTTGACCACCGCATCGAGCTTATGGTCCTCCACCAGGATCCGGCGGAGTTCCCTGTGCGCCCCCGTTGACCCGAAAAGAACTCCCTCTGGCACGATCACAGCCGCGCGTCCACCCGGTTTGAGGAGCCGGAGGACCAGCGCGAGGAAGAGTAGCTCGGTCTTCTTTGTCTTGAGAATCCGCTGCAGATCTTTAGCAGTAGTCTCATAGTCAAGGCTGCCGGCGAATGGCGGATTTGCGAGGATCATCGAGTAGCGCTCCGCTTCATCGGCCGCGCTTTGAGCCAGGGAGTCGCGGTAGCGGATGTCGGGGCGCTCGACGTCGTGCAGCAGCATGTTCATACTGGCGATTCGAAGCATGGTGTTGTCGAAGTCGAAACCGTGGATCATACTCCGGTTGAAATGCTGCCGGTTTGTGAGCTCGAGCAGCTCGTGCCGATGAGTGCGAGCCACGTATTCCGCTGCCGCCACCAGAAACCCAGCCGTACCACAAGCAGGGTCGCAGATCTCGTCCTTCGGTGATGGCTCCATCATCTCGACGATCAGCTGGATGATGTGCCGGGGAGTGCGGAACTGCCCGTTCTGCCCAGCACTTGCAATCTTGCTGAGCATGTACTCATACAGGTCACCGTCGGTGTCCTGTTCACTCATGGGAAGGTCATCGAGCATGTCGACGACCTTGGTCAACAAGTTCGCGGTGGGGATGGTAAACCGGGCGCTCGTCATGTGATGGGCATAGACGGTGTCAACCCTTGCCAGAGATCGCAGCCACGGGAAGACGTCGTCCTGGACAACGGTGAGCATGGAGTCCGGATGCAGTTCCTTGAACCGAGACCACCGCAGATCGTTCGTCTCCGCTGTGTATATCGCGTTCTCGATTGGCTGGCCCGTGCGGGTGGCCTTGCGCTCCTTCGCCGTCTGGATGTCCTCCAGTCGTCGGATGAACATCAGGTAAGTGATCTGCTCGATTACCTCCAGCGGGTTGGAGACCCCACCCGACCAGAAGGCACTCCACAACCTATCGACCTTGCTCTTGAGCTCAGCTGAAACCACACAGCAGAAGCTACCGGATTGAGGCGATCTTCGAGCCGCTTCTTGTTTGTCAGTTTGGTTAGGGTTCTGGTCGATTCGCCTTCCATCTCCCCGTTCGGGCGTCATCGAGCGTCATGGCCATCCCTTGGTACGTCAGGTACGGCTCACGGTTGAACCGCGGTGCTGTCGAGGCGTCCATCCGAGACGGCGACTCGCTTCGGAAGTATGGATCAAGCAGCGCCCTGCCTGCGTCGGCAGGAAGCTCGGTGGCAGCCACCTCCTCCACCACCGCAACGATTCCAGCCAGTATGATCAAGCCCAACCGTGATGTACTCGAGAAACCTTGGTGCTTGCAAGCCGCCATCTCGGCGAGCGTGGGACATGCGCGGGATGATCATACGAAGGACGAGTACTGCGTTGGGGTGTTTAGGCAGGTCAACCCAAGTAAGCAGGAAGTTTCGCCTGCGCTCTCCTTCTACAGCGGTGCTGTGCAGTCCGCCAGCATGCTTCGATCCAGTTCGTGGTCACCTTGCGAGCAGGCAGACGATCACATCAGTCAACACCTACAGCTTCAGAAGAAGGTCTACTACGCTCTATTCATGGCCTACATAGTTACTCTCGGATCTGGCGAGCTTGGTTCCATACGCACCAAGTTGAGGGTAGAGCAGCGCTTGACGAAGGCCCTTCCGAAAGGAACTAAGCAGGACGGTTCGGTCATCGGCTCACGGATGGTCCTGGTGTTGAGTCAAGACAACTCCGAGAGGGCAGGCGGTCACCCGCTTCGACATCTTGCATGGCTTGGCGTAGTTGCCCGGCACAATACTGTGGGGGCCGTTGACAAAAGCATCACGGTCGATCCGCTTCGAGAGTGCATGGAAGCCATCAAGTTCAACGGAGCCGACGGGCTACTCAGCCGACTCCCGAGTACGCTGCGCGAGCAATTCGAACAAGCCGCTGTCCTCGGGACAGTCGGCGAATGCAGCGATGCCGTATGGAAGGCGGTCGACGCTGCCCTTCGGCAAGACTATCCCGAGCTAGTAGGCCTGCTCGACTGGTTGACAGCCCAAGCTGATCCCCCTGTCCTGGACAGCCGTGACCCAGCGGACCGTGCGTGGCAAGAACAACAGGACGCCACACGGACTCTCTTGCGAATCGCGGAATTTCCACACTATGCCTTGGCAGCGTGGCAGCGCCCTCTGTCGCGGGATGCACCATACCTAGCTGGGCTCATAGCGCAACCTGTAGAGCACAGCTTGATCGATCACGATGTACGCGCCGCCGGCGATGCTTTTGGATTACTTAGCGAATGGCAGCACGGCAACGAACTCAGGTGCGACATCCACGTACTGCAGGACGCGGATGGGCGGCGACTAGAGGTGACCAACGTCAACGCCACTCCAGTCGAAACCCGACTTGGGACCGACATGATCTACTTCCACGAGCCAACCCTGAGCTTCGTGCTCGTTCAGTACAAGCGTCTCAATCCACTCACAAAGTCCATCTACGTGGATAAGCGTTTGATGAGTCAGATCGATCGGCTGGAGAAGGTTGCACGGCTGAGCCGTCCCCCTACGCTGCCTAGCGAATGGCGGATGGGAAGCGACCCCTGTTTCCTTAAGCTCGCTCATTGGCCTGAGGACATCCAAAAGCAACCGGTTGAGGGACTCGTTCCCGGCATGTATCTGCCGATATCTTATGTTCGACTACTCTTGCAGGATGACTGCACACGCGGCGCTCAGGCCAGCAGTGAAGCACGACTTCTCGGCTACAAGCAGGTAGAGCGCTACCTAGTGAATACGCAGTTCATCGAGCTGATCAAGCATGGGCTAGCCGGCACGGTCGGCACTACCCCAGAGCATCTGCGGTCTCTCGTACGGGACCGCATTCAAGCAGGTCATAGCGTTGTTGTGGCCACGGAAAGTAGTCCAGAATCGGTGAGTGCTCGCCAGAAACGTGCACACAAACGCGGATCCAAGGCCAAGCGCTATGCGCACAAGACATACAGTCAAGACACGCTTTTTTGACCTGACTCGATTCAGTGACCGCCGGGCAGACGGCAGTGGCCGTGTCGAAATTCCGACTAGCACTTAGAATGGTTCGTTAGGCGGGCATTGGCTGGGCAAGGATGAAGCACTCTGCAATTGTCTCGTGCTCCTCACTCCATATTTCATGTGGGTAGTCTGTGGTACTCAGGCTGAGCACGGGCAAGGCGGCGAAGCGAGTGGCACTCACCTATAGCAGCGCGTAGGGTCCCCGGCCGGGCCGGGCGACGGACCCGATTGATGGGCCCCTTGGGGTGACATTCTCGTGATCACACAGAAGTGGGTCAAGGAAGGCAGTGCCGATGACATCGCGGGCATGGCTGGTTCGACTCGGTGAAGCCGGGCAGCGGGAAAGCATTGCCCTACACGAAGGGCTAGCAATGCTGGGTTGGCCGGAGCTGGGCGACCTCGGTGCCTGCGAGAGCCGGATGAACATGGCGATACTGGTCGGGGCGACCTACCCCCGCGAGGGAAAGGCAACGCTGTCCAACTGGACGGGGCAGCTGTGGCGGTTCCTCCAAGAAATCCGCGAGGGCGACCTCATCGTGTGCCCACTGAAGACACGGCCAACTGTCGCCCTGGGACGGGTGACTGGACCCTATTGCTACAAAAGCGACGCAGAGCCCGGTTTCCGCCATGTACGACCCGTGGAATGGCTACGTACGGACATCGCCAAGAGCGACATCGAGCAGGACCTGCGCAACAGCATGAGTTCCCTTCTGACGATCTGCGCCCTTAGCCGCTTCGGCGCCCCCCGACGCATCACCCATCTAATCGAACATGGTGTCGACCCCGGTCCTACGCCAGACGAGATGGTCATGCTGGCAGGCTTCGCCACCCCTCACGAGCTGCTCGACGGAGTGATCTCCAAGAGCACTGGCAAACCGATCCGGCTCACCATCCGCGAGTTTCTCAAACGCTGGGGAGTCACTCGCCGAACCTCAGCATCTGTGGCCCGCATCGAGGCAGATCTAGTTGCCAAAGGCGTGACTACGCGGCCGTCCTTCACCGAGGGCTGGTTCGACAACGTCATTGAGCTCCTTCCCGTCGGCGAAGAACCGGACAGCACCGAGACGATTCCCAGCCCGTCGTTGGAACCCGACGTTGAGGACGCCTCGGACCTGCCCGCAATCACCCTGCGCGTCGGCGTCCTGGAGTCTGCGAATAAGGGCGTGGCCTCTGTCCGCCTGGAGGACGAGCTCAAGATTGCCCATACCAAGATGCTGAGCGGCAAGTATTCACAGCTTGCCGTGATCGATGAGAATGGGATACTGCGTGGCGCTCTAAGCTGGGAGTCCATCGGCAAAGCGTCTATGCGAGGCCAGAAACTCCACACTGTCTCCGACGCGGTGGACCGGACCACCGGCTTGGTCGACCATCACGAAGACCTGCTGAGCCAAGTGAGCGAGATCTACGACAAGGGCTTTGTCTTCGTCTGCGACTCCGACAAAAGAGTAACTGGCATCATTACCGCAGCCGATTTAACACAACAGTTCGGTAATCTGGCCCGGCCCTTCGTCCTCGTGGAGGAGGCCGAGCGACGACTGAGAAGGCGAGCTGACGAGGTCTTCACCGTCGACGAACTCCGGCAGGCCGCGCCAAGGCACATGGCCGCCCGGGTCAGCTCGGCGAACGACCTAATGCTGGGGGCATACAAGCATCTGCTCGCCTCCTCCGCACGCTGGAATCGGCTGGAATGGCCGCTCGATCATGCGCTCTTCCTTGAGCTGCTGGAGCTCATCCGGGCGGTTCGCAACGAGCTGATGCACTTCGCTCCCGACCCGTTGGACGAGGAGACCCTCTCGAAAGTGGAGGGCTTCATCGAGATGCTCCGCATCGTAGATCCACGGCCTTGACAGGCGGACTCTCAGCCGCGTTATAGGCACGGTTAAGGGTCAGGCCTGCCCTTGATCCGGTCGGCATGTCCGGGATATGCATGGGATGATTTTGCATGGCCCAGGCATGCTGTTTTCCCAGCTCATGAGGCCTGAACTGGCCAAGGAAGCTCCACTCTCCTACAGCGGGTGGAGATCTACTGGGGCCGCGACGATCGCTAACTTCGGGCCCGAAGTTCGGGGTCGCGGCATGGGATAACGTGCTGGTCGTGGGTGCATACCTATTGATCCTCGGTGAGCGCGAGGCTGTCGCGTGGGTACTGCGTGAGTCGCGGATGGCCTTCCCACGGACCAATCGCAGCGAGGTGAACCGGCTTAAGGTCGGAGACGATCTCTTCGTCATTACCACCCGAGGGTGCTGGCACAACCCAACCCGCGACCGCACACGGGTCATCGGCACAGCCGTGGTCGCCTCAGAGGTCGTGCCTTACGAGAAGCCTGTCGCCATCGCGGGCCGTGACTTCACTCGCGGCTGCGATATCACCGTGATGGCGCTCGCGCCCTATCTCATGGGTCTCGACCTGGCGCCTCTCGTTCCACGGCTCGACGCCTTCCCCAGCAAGAACACCTGGTCCATCCACCTCCGGCGCCCCCTGCTCGAAATCAGCACCTCGGACGCCACCCTGCTCGCGCAGGAACTCGAGGGTGTAGCCCGCGAGCCCTCTGCGGTCATCCCGATCTATCTGTCCTCCATTCGTCCGGTACGGCGTACACCCGCTTGAAGCCCTTGCGTAACCATCTCGGCAGTGTGGGACATGAGCGGGATGATCTTGTAAGTTGCATGTGCCGAGGGACCTGTTTACGCAGGTCCAGGCGCTAGGACTCGCAGTGTCGCCTCCGCTCTCCTAAAGCGGGTGCCGCAGGTTCGAATCCTGCCGGGGGCACTCTCTGATGTCTCAGGACATCGGAAACCCTCGAACCTACGGGTTCGGGGGTTTCGTCTTGTTAGGGTTCGCTTGAGGACGGCAGTCGCGGGTGGGGTCGATGGTCAGCTCGCGCAGGAGTTCTCCGGTAGATGGCGGCCGGCTCATTCCGTACGGCGTCCGCGTCGACGTCGCCCTCGAACCGGAACGCCTCCTGCGGCGGTATTCCGATCGCGATCGCCCGCGTACCGGCCGCGGGGGTCATGCCCGTGGCCTCCGGCAGGGCCGCCGCGGCTGAGGGGAGGTGGCCCAGACCGGGGATGGCCGCGGGTAACCAGCGGCGAGTCAGGCCGTCGCCCGCTTTGACGCCCAGGTCAAGCCACCAAGCCGGTTCGTCGTATTCGAAGTACGCGGCGGCGGGTCCCTTTCCGAAAACGGCGGCCATCGCGTCCATGAGGCCGCCTACTCCGGTGTTCTGCCCGCATTCGGTCAGGACCAGCAGCGCTGCCAGCGCCACGCTGACTTTTCGCATGGGCGCGAGCGTTGCGGCGTGCTCGGATCTCGTTGGTGGATCGCCGCGATCCAGCCGCCGGCCTCAGCCTCCCCAGATCAGCGTTTGCGCTTGTTGCGGCGGCCTCGGGCTCCCCTCGGCCGGGTGGGAACGAGGCGGAGGGGATGGCGGGCGCGCTTGCGGAGCGGCTCGGCCACCAGCTCGCGCAGCTCCCGCAATCCGACGACATCGGGGTGCCCGGAGGCCAGGACCGCCTCCACGAGCTCGTACGCGTCCCCGCCCCCCATCCTCCTGAGCTGCTCGGCAAGCCCCCCGGGCCCGGCGAGTTCCAGCACCGACAGGAAGTTCTCGGCCACTATCAGCAGGTTCTCCCGCTCACTCAACGACTCGGGGCTCATCTGCCCGGCGTCGACGAGCTGCATCCACACGGCGGGACCGAGGACCGGGTCGTGACGCAGGTCGTGCAGGAGCCGCCTCCCGGGAAGGGCGTCGGCCAGAACGCGGAGCATCGCCGCCACCCGCGTACGGAACGGGCAGTCCCGCACGGCCTGCAGCAACATCTCGACGTCCTGCCCCGGCCGGGCCAGCCACCCCTGGAGCTCCGCGAAGGCGTCCTCCGGCGGAAAGTGCTGGGCGAGCACCCCCAGCAGCTCGGCCGGCGGGGCGGTGGCCAGCTCGCCGATGAGGGGAACGTCGCGGCCTTCGGCGAGGAGGCGGGCGCGGACGCCGCGCACGCCGAGCGGGGTGAGGCGGACCAGCGGGAGGTCGGGCTCGGCGAGGGCGGTGCGCAGGCGTTCGACCGCGTCCGGCGGCAACGGCTGGTCGTCGTGGTCGAGGTCGCTGGCGTAGAGGGGGGCGGCGGGGCCGCGGGTGATCTCCACGGCCCCGAGGTCGGACAGGACCTCGAACATGCGTCCCAGGTCCTGGGCAACCTCGCGGCGCCACAGATCACGCCGGTCCTCCTTCTCCTGGCCGAGAACGAAGTACTCCTGGCAGGCCAGCCACACCGTCTCTTCGAGCCGGACCACCGGCATCTCGTCCAGCCCATACATGGAGTTGAGCACGTCCGGCAGGATCTCGTGGAACATCGCGGCCAGGAGGGGCGCGGGCCGCCACGTCGCGACGGGAGTGGTGACCACCCGGCCCAGCTCCGGCAGCACCTCGAACGCGCGCTTCCACAGCGCCTCCGGGTCGCGCAGCAGGGGTGCGGCCTTGGCCACGCTGAAGAGCCGGCCTTTGCTGGTACGGATCAGGCGCAGCTTCCTGGCCCAGGCCAGCAGCAGGTTGAGCTGGGGCAGATCGGCGGCGCTGCGGACGCGCAGCCGGTCCTCACCGGTGCCCAGCAGGGCCGACACCTCGAGGGCGTCGGCGACGCGGAGGTGGCCCGCGTCGGTGAGGGCGCGGCCCTCCTTGCCTGCCCACCCGGCCAGGGTGATGAGGCGCTGCACGGTCCGGCTGCGCGCGGCGGCCTCCGCCAGCTCGGACGCGGGGGGCAGGGAGACGGGCAGTGGGGGGAAGTCGCGTTCCTCGCCGATGCCGCCGTTCACGAGGCGGTTCTGGATGATCTTGTCGAGCACCTGTTCGTCGTATGGAACGCGACCGGCGTCAAGATCGCGCTTGAAGCGCTCGAACGCCCCGGGAACCGTGAGATCGACGCCCTGGCCGAGAGCCGTGTGCGCCCAGAACGTCGCCACCCCCCGCAGCGTGGGATCGTCGAGCGCGGCCGCGTACTCCGCCCGCGCCCCGTCGATGATCTCCTCCGCCTCCGCGAGCGCGGCACCGCGCGGGTCGCGAAGGCCCGTGGCGTCGAGATAGCGCAGGTACGTGCGCAGCACCTCCGGGGCCAGGTCGAGCTCCTCCCGCGGGGCCGTCACCGCGTACGGCACGTACCGCAGCAGGAAGAACCTGATGCGCGCACCGTCCCAGTACGCCAGCCGGCCGTCGCGGCTCTCGTGCCGCGCGTCCACGGCGGCGGAGAGCAGCAGGTCGTCCACCGGATGCCCGTGCTCCGCCGCCCAGGTGACACACCGCCGGATCAGCAGGTCCTTGGCGGCCTCGAACTCCTCGGCCTCTGCGGGCTCAAACCAGCTACGCACCGTCCAAGCCTCCCATCTCCACAGATTCATCGTCTCACTGTCAGTCGGAGTTCCCAGCGGCCCGGGCGGTGGACGTGACCGGTGGACGGAGACGGGCGGCCACAAAAGACCTCGACTTCGTGTGCGACCTTTGTGCCACCCGCATTGACACCTGAACGTCGACGCACGGCCAGTCGCGTTCCGGGAGAATTCCGGGCAGCACCACAAAAAACGCGATCTACGGAATCGGGGCAGATGACACCTTGATCGACGTACGCTCGCCATAGCATTCGCGCAGGGGGCTCGAAACATCAAACCGGAGGCTTGATCACGCATGCCATATACCTCCATATATCAGGTGATCGATGAGGCAGTACGCCGCCCTTCGCCCCTGTCCAGGGAAAGCGGACGGCCGGTTTTGGTGTTCACGGGCGATGCGAAACTGGCCGAGGAGGCGGTCGAAAAGGCGAGGTACTTCGACCGGCGAGCGCCGCATGCGGAGATCGATGCGGGAGCCACCGGCTTTTCTGACGTCACGGCGATCGTGGAGCGGCTGACGGGCGTTGACGGTCTCCTGGCGCGCTGGGTCAGGGGCACGCTGCTCCCGCCACCCCGCTTCCCGCTGACCCGGTTCGTCCTTTGGGCTTGGGGCGAACGCGACATCCACGTTCCCGGAGCCGGAAATCCGCCCAACCCCGTGGTCGTGCGCAACGCCTACCAGCAATCTCTGTCCGAATGGCGGAAGAAGGAGGCGTTCACGGGACCGGCGCTGCGGCGCTGGGCCGACTACGTGGGCAGGACCATGACCACCTGGCTGCCAGCCTCCGGACTGGCCGCGTTCGGGCTGCAGACTCTCATGGACCGCGTCAGCCTGGTGCTCTGGTTAGTCAGCCCGGTCGTGGCGGTCATCTGCGCCTTGCTGCACGCCGCACTGTTGATCCGTGGCCTGATCTTCTATCGCTGGTTTCGCAAGGCCCCCTTTCTGACGCGCAAGAGGGGCGAAGACCTCATCGATTATGCGATGCGCTTCGCCGCCCCGGGGCGGGACGAGGCCGAGCGGCAGGAGGAGGTCGAAAGACTGATGGTCACCGCGCTGCTCGAGGACCTCCGCCAGGCTTACCGGCGTCGCGTGATTCCGTGGCCCGGCTGGGGCCGCCACACCTATCCCGTGGTCAGGATCAAGAACGCCGACCCCGGCAGCGCGGGCCGTCGCTTCGTGGAACTGGTCGACGAGGTCAGGGTCAGCACGGGACAGCGAGGCCCTCTGCTACTGGTCGTCTCCACGTCGCAGCCGCCGACCGGGCATCGCGCCGAACTCGACACCAGCGGCACGGCGGGTCCGGTCGAGCTCTACCGCAGGTGGCAGGAGACCATGCGCAGGATCAGGCCGAGCTCGTACCTCGTGATCAATCTGGAGCAGGACGACGCCCAACCGAGTACCGACAGAGAGGCGAGGTTGTTCCCCGTTCGCCCCTTGGCCTTCTGGGCAGTGGTGCTGCTCCTGGTAGGCGCGCCGATAACCGCGACCTTGGCGGCCACCGTGGGTTGCGGTACCGAGCTGCACAGGGTGGCCGGGCAGTGCGTGGGCCTGGGGCCACTGGACAAGATGGCACCGCATCGGCTCGTGAAGCCGGCGGCGGACCAGATAGAGGTGCAGAACGGCCAGATTCCGTTCGGTTCCAAGGTGTTCACGATCGCCTACCTCGGCCCGCTGACGACGCAGCCTAGCGCGACTTTCAAGGACGGCCAGATGACGGCGGTGGCGGGCGAGCTGGCCGGGATCGGCGCGTATCAGGGCAGTTTCAACAAGAGCAAGTCCGACTGGAAGATGAAGGTCGTGTTCGCCAACACCGGCCAGGACTTTCTCAGCGCCGAGCTCGCGGCCACCAGCATCGGGGAACGTGCGCTGGAGGACCCGTCGCTGACGGCCGCCGTGGGGTTCGCCTGGAGCCGCGAGGAGGTCAAAAAGGCGGTGGAGGCGCTGACGAAGGCGAACGTTCCGATGGTCAGCACCGTCTCCACGGTCGACGAGATCGCGAATGTGGCGGCGGGCCGGCGGTCGGCCTACCTGTTCCGGCTGGCCGTCGTGGACAGCCTGCAGATGAAGGCCACGGTCCACTGGCTTGACACACTCGAGCTCGCTCCGGGGGCGGGCTTGAGGCCCAAAGTGGCCGTCGTCTGGCAGCAGCAGGAAGGTGAGCTCTATAGCCGGGACCTCAAGGATCTGTTTTTGAAGGAGTACGGAGGGGAGAAGACGGAGCACGGTTTCGCCGATGACGCCTCACTGGATGCCGCGGTGAAGGACGCCTGCACGTCGGGCGCGAAGGTGATCTACTACACGGGCAGGGCCGACTTCCTGAGCAGCCTCAAGCGCGCGTGGGGCACCTCATGCGAAACACAGAAGATCAAACTGCTCGCCTCGGACGATGTCACCGGTTCCGTCGCCAACGACGTGCGATCCAACTCCGGCACCCACGATGTGAGCATGTCCTTCGTGTCACTGACTGACGTCCGTGACACTTCTCTCAACCAGGGCCAGAAGACCGTGCAGCAATGGGCGGCTGCAAAATCGCTCGGCATCTCCGTCGCCCACGCCGCCTTCGGCTATGACGCGGCCCAGGCCGTCGGAATCGCGCTCAACGCCTACCGTACACAGAGCGGTACCGGCGACATCCGCAGCGGCGTGCACTACAACCTGCGCGGCCAGGAGTTCGACGGCGCAACCGGCAAGGTCTTCTTCTCCGCTCACGCCAGCGACCACGACGCCCAGAACCGCGAGGTATGGCTCACGACGGTCGAGTCGGGCAAGACGTTCCAGGCGATATTGGTTTGCCGGCCCACTGCTGAAGCAGCCAACTGCGGACCGGCCGGGTCGTGACGCGCGTGCGCAGATTCTCAGGACGCCTCGCGCCGCCGATCCTGCTCGGCATGACGGCGATGAGCCGCGGCCTGCGGCTCGCCGACGACAAGCCCTGCCTGACCGTGCTCGACTTCGTCGGCCACCAGCACAAACAGTTCCGCTTCGACCGCCGCTAGCGACCGTTGATCTTCTTGTTCGCGTCGTAGCCGCGGCTGTCGCGGCTGACCCTGTCGGCGCCTTTTTCGAAGACACCCGCATCTGACGAGCGGTGGCGGGGGTTCAGCTCGCGGCGCGGTCGCCGAGCGGGCGGCGGCGCAGTGCGGGGTCGGTCAGCGGCGCGGGGCTCCAGAGACCGACAGGGTGGTAGACGTTGGTGCCGGGCGGCACGAGCGCGTCGATCCGGTCGAGTACGGTGTCGTCGAGCACCAGTGAGGCGCCCTTCAGCAAGCCCTCCAGCTGCTCCATCGTGCGCGGGCCGAGGATGACCGAGGTGACCGCCGGGTGTGACGCGACGAAGGCGACAGCCAGCTCCGGCAGGGTGCAGCCGAGCTCGTCCGCCAGTTTCACCAGCTCCTCGACGATCTCCAACTTGGCCGCGTTGACCGGGATGGACGGGTCGAACCGTTCTGGCGCGAGCGCGGCGCGGCCCTCTGACATGTCGGCCTGCTGCCCCTTGCGGTAACGGCCGGTCAGGAACCCCCAGCCCAGCGGGCTGTAGGTGAGCACGCCCATGCCGAGCCGCTGCGCCGTGGGAAGGACGTCGCCCTCGATGCCGCGGGCCAGGATGTTGTACGGCGGCTGCTCGGTGCGGAACCGGTACAGGCCGCGCTGCCGGGCCACGTGGTAGGCCTCAACCGTCTCGTGCGCAGGGAAGGCCGAGCTGCCGAAGGCGCGGATCTTGCCCTGCCGTACCAGATCGGTCAGTGCGGAGAGGGTCTCTTCGATGTCGGTCCGGTGGTCGGGGCGGTGGATCTGGTAGAGGTCGATCCAGTCGGTGCGCAGCCGCTTGAGACTCGCCTCGACCTCGCGCAGGATCCAACGCCGCGAGTTGCCGCTTCGGTTGGGCCCCTCCCCCATCTGGAAGTGCACCTTGGTCGACAGCACCACCTCGTCTCGCCGGCCCTGCAGCGCCTTGCCCACGATCTCCTCGGACTCGCCCGCCGAGTACATGTCGGCGGTGTCCACGAAGTTGATCCCGTGGTCGAGGGCGGTGTGGATGATGCGGATGCTGTCATCGTGGTCGGGGTTACCGGCCGAGCCGAACATCATGGTGCCGAGGCAGTGGGTGCTGACCTCGATACCGGTGCCGCCGAGGATGCGATATCTCATGGTTCGGAACCGTAGAATCTAGAGCCGACTCTAGGTCAAACTGGGCCACATGTCGGGTTTGAGCATCGGCCAGGTCGCCGAACGCACCGGGCTCAGCGTGCACACACTCCGGTTCTACGAGCGGGAGGGGCTGCTGACCCAGCCGGTACGGCGGGGAACCGCAGGACACCGGGTCTACAACCAGGATGACGTCGACTGGCTCGGCGTGTGCATCCGGCTACGGGCCTCCGGCATGCCCCTGACCGACATCCGCCGCTACACCGAACTCGTCAGAGCGGGCCAAGGCAACGAGGCGGAACGGCTGGAGGTCTTGCGCGGACATCGGGAACGAGTGCTCGCCCAGATGCACGAACTCGACGAGTGCCTCAAGCTGATCACCCACAAGGTGGCCATCTACGAGGGCCGCCTGGGTTTGCGGGAACACGTCCCAGACTGTGCGCCCTGAGCCTCTTGGGGGCAAGCAGACCCGCGTAGGCCCCAACCGTATCCCGTCGACGCTCACGGCACATTCCATCAACCTACTAAATGCTCCCCTTACCCCTGCAGGCGGTAATCCCAGTTGAGCCGGCCGGCGCGCAGGTCGTCGGCGAGTCCGCGCACATAGTCCAGCTCGGCCGCGACCACGCACCGCTGGTACTCGGACTCCACCATGAAGACCCGCTCCAGAAACGCCGCGGCCTCTCGCATCTCCGCGTCCAGCGCGGAGATGCGCCCCTCAAGGGCGGTGACGCGGGCGCGTAGCGCGGCCTCGACCTCGTCCGGCGGGAGCACGAGCATGAACGCGAGCGCGGCGGGGAACTCGGGGAACTCGCGCGCCGGCACGGACAGCATGGTCCGCATCCATTCCCGCAGAGTTTCCCGGCCCGCCTCCGTTGACTCGTAGACGGTCCGTTCCGGGCGGTTCTCCTCGCGCGACGTCTCCCGTACGGCGATGAGCCCGGCCCGAAGCAGGCGGTCGATGGTCTGGTACACGCTGTTCCGCTGCGCGACGTTGACCACGTCGTCCTTGTGCCGTTCCTTGATCATCTGCTGCATCCGGTACGCGTGCATCGGCTCTTCGCAGACCAGGGTGAGCAGCGCCATGGCCAGAGGGGACCGCCTCGTCGACATACCGAACATCGTATCGGGGTAGCAAGAAGTAGTTATATTATGTATATTCAAGCCATGACTAAGGCATTGATCGTTGGTGGAGGCATCGCGGGCCCGGTCACGGCCATGGCGCTGCGGCAGGCGGGCATCGACAGCGACGTCTTCGAGGCGTACGACCGGAAATCGGATGGCGTCGGCGCGTTCCTCACTCTCGCGTCCAACGGGCTCGCGGCCCTCCGCGTCCTCGGCCTGGACGAGCTGGTCGGCGGGCTCGGCATGGACTCCTCGCGCATGCGCATGCTCAACGGGCGTGGCAAAGAGCTCGCCACCTTCACCCAGCCCGGCCGCACGCTGAAGCGTGCCGACCTCTACCAGGCGCTCCGCGACGAGGCCGTACGGCGCGGCGTGCGCATCCACTACGGCAAGCGGCTCGACGACGCTCTGATCGACCGGGATGGCGTCCGCGCGGTCTTCTCCGACGGGAGCACGGCCGAGGGCGATCTACTCATCGGCGCCGACGGGCTGCGCTCGCGCACCCGCGCGATCATCGATCCCGGCGCGCCGCGCGCCCGGCACGTCGGACTGCTGAACACGGGCGGTTTCGCGCGCGGCGTCACCGTGCCGGGAGAGCCGGGGACCAACCACTTCATCTTCGGCAAGAAGTGCTTCTTCGGATATCTCGTCCACCCGGACGGCGAGGTGTGGTGGTTCGCCAACCCGCCGAGCCGCAGGGAGCCGACCCGGGAGGAGCTCGCGGCGATCACTCCGACGCAGTGGCGGGCCCGGCTGACGTCGCTGTTCCGTGACGACGTCGGTCCGATGCTCGACATCATCGGCGCCACCGAGCACATCATCAGCGGCTGGAACACCTACGACTTCCCGACGGTGCCGACGTGGTTCAACGAGCGCATGGTGATCGTCGGCGACGCCGCGCACGCGACCTCGCCATCATCCGGACAGGGCGCGTCCATGGCCATGGAGGACGCGGTGGTGCTGGCCAAATGCCTGCGCGACGTTCCCGGCCTCCCCGGCGCGTTCGCCGCCTTCGAGGGGTTGCGCCGGGAGCGGGTCGAGCGCATCGTCGCCCAGGGCAAGCGCAACGGGAGCGGCAAGGCGCCAGGTGTTCTCGGCGCGTTCGCCCGCGACCTGGTGCTGCCGACGATCATGCGCAAGCTGGCCGAGAAGAACGCGCTGGCCTGGATGCACGACTACCGGATCGAGTGGGACGACCACATCCTCACCCCGTCTCGCTGACACGGCGACAGGACGGTCAGCGAGCTTGGGGCCGGGGGCGGTTCCACCAGAGGGAGAGGGACAGGGCCGCGGTGATGAGGATGGCTCCGCCTGCGGCGAAAAAGGCGGCTGTGTCGACCTGCTGGCGAACGACGGTGAAGCTGCTGGGGAGTGCGTCGAGGGCGCTTTGGAGTTGGTCAGCGTTCTCGGCGCGGTGGTAGGAGCCGCCGGTGGTCTGGGCTATCCGCTTGAGCGCGGGCTCGTCGAGGGTGCGGGGGTTGCGGCCGCCGTCGAATCTGCCACGGCCGCCGAAGCCGCCGCCCCAGCCGCCGAAGCCGTCGAACTGGGAGTTTTCGCAGACCATCGGGGCCGGGTTCGTGGTGCCGAAGCCGATGGTGAAGACGCGGACGCGGCGCAGGGCCGCCTCCTGGGCGGCGGTCTGCGGGTCGACGCCCTGGGTGTTGGCGCCGTCGGTGAGCACGATGATCGCGGCACCGGCGTGGCCTTCGCCGCCGCCGGGGTCGGCCCCGGTGGGAGCGACCGACGGGTCAACCTCCGCGATCGCGTCGATCGAGGTGAGCATGGCCTGACCGATCGCGGTGCCGCGGGCCACGCTGAGATTGTCCAGCGCCTCGATCAGCGAGTCGGTGTCGTCTGTGGGAGGGACGAGCAGACCCGCGCTGCCCGCGAAGGTGACCAGGCCGATGCGCGGCCCGCCCCGCTGCGACTCGATGAACTCCACGGCGGCCTTCTTCGCGGTGGTGAGGCGGTTGGGGTCGACGTCCGTGGAGCACATGGAGCCTGAGGTGTCGAGCGCGAGCAGGATGGTCGTCGACGTCATCGGCACCGGCACCGATGCCTGCGGTCGCGCGGCCCCGACCACGAGCAGCGCGAGCCCGGCGATGAACAGCGCCGGGGGAATCTTCCGCGTCCAGCGCGTACGGCCGGGGAGGGCGCTGCGTACCAACGCGATCGAGGTGACGCGCACGGCGGCCCGCCGGCGGCGGCGCCGGGCCCACCAGCGGACGGCGAAGATCAGCGGGATGATCAGGGCTGTCAGCAGCGCCCATGGCCATGAGAACGTCATTCAGATCACCCGTCCTGACCGGAGCACGGTGAGCGCCGCTCCCGCGGTGAGCAGCGCGAGGGCGAGCCCGATCAGCCCGCCGGCGAGGGGCAGCGGCTCGTCGGAGACGGTGAGCCGCAGGTCGATCGTGTCGGCGATCCCGTCGAGCCGCGCAGTGTCGGAGGCGGGGTGGTAGGCGCCGCCGGTGGTCTGCGCGATCAAGGTGAGGGTGTCCTCCTCGAGCGAGGTCTGCAGGTGGTAGCCGTCGACCTTCACCGTCGCCCCGGCCGTGGTGCCGACCCCGACGGTGTGGATGTGGATGCCTCCCCGCTGGGCCACGGTGGCGGCCCGTTCGACGTCGGGGCCCCGGTTCTGGCCGTCGGAGAACATCACGATCGTCGCCGACGGCCAGTAGCCGATGTCGGGCGCGGTGCCGTCGCGGCCGATGGCCACCTGTTTGCCGGTGATCGCCGACAGCGAGGCCGTGATGGCCGTCTCCAGCGAGGTGCCGCCGGTGGTCTTCAGCCGGTCGATGGCCTTGAGCGCGACGGAGTGGTCGGCGTCGGGCCGTGCGGTGGTGAGCGCGCCCCCCTCGAACGCGACGACTCCGATGTCGACGCTGTCGGGCTGCGCCGCCACGAACGCGCGGGCCGCTCGCTGCGCGGCCGCCAGCCGGGTGGGCTCGACGTCGTCGGCGCCCATGCTGTTGGAGACGTCGATGGCGAGGATGACGGTGCCCGCGGTCCGCGGGACCGGTACCGTGGCCGCCGGTCCGGCGCTGGCGATCGCGAGCACCCCGACGCCGGCGATCGTCAGACCGATGCCGAGGTACGCGCGGCGGACGCCCGGCATGGCGACCCCGGCCGCGGCGAGCGCTGCCGTCCGACGGCGTGCCGAGACGACGGTGGCCCAGGCGAGCGCCGCCGTGACGAGCAGTCCGACGGCCAGCAGCAGCGGGGAGGACAGGGTCATGAGGCCTCCTTCGCCGACCTCGGCAAGCTCGGTCATGAAGCCTCCTTCGCCAACCTCATGACCAAGGTGGTTATGGCCTCGGCTGACTCGGTCAGAGCCTTCTCCGCCGTCCTCAGGCCTCCGCCGATGGGTTCGGTCATATTGACCGGTCCCGGGTTCGGGCGACGACCTCGACGAGTGCCTCGGCCAGGTCGCGGTCGGTGTCGATGCGGTGGACGGGCACCCCGGCCCGGCGCATGCCCGCCGTGAGCCGGGCATCGCGGGCGTCGACGGCCTCGCGAAAGCGGACGCGTAGCAGCGGGTCGGCGGAGTCGACGACGAGTTGCTCGCCGGTCTCGGCGTCCTCGACCACAATCAGCCCGGCTTCGGGCAGCGCGTCGTCGGCGGTGTCCACGATCCGCAGGGCGACGACCTCGTGCCGCCGGGCCAGGCGCTGGAGCGAGCGTTCCCAGTCGCCGTCGCCGATGAAGTCCGACAGCACGACGACGAGCGCGCGGCGGCGCGCGAGCCGTCCGGCCGCTTCGAGCATCTCCGCCAGGTCGGTGGTGGTACCGCCCCGCGCCCCGGCAGTACGTCCCGAGGTATGTCCCGAGGCGCGACCGGAGGTGCGACCGGAGGTGCGACCGGCATCACGACCGGCATCACGACCGAGATCACGGCCGACATCGCGACCGGAGGTGCGTTCCAGTTCGGCGCCGATCCGCAGGGCGTGCCGCCGGGAGGTGCCGGGCGGCACGACGCGCAGCATTCCGGTGTCGAACAGCAGCGCGCCGACGCGGTTGCCGCTCCGGCCGAACAGCCGGGCGAGGACGAGCGCGAGCTCGGCGAGCACGTCGTGCTTGCCGCGCCCCGGCCGGCCCGCCAGCATCGACGCCGACCGGTCGAGTACGAGCCACACCGTCAGCTCGCGGTCCTCGGTGAACAGGCGCAGGTGCGGCTCGTCCAGCCGGGCGGTCACGTTCCAGTCGATGTGCCGGGCGTCGTCGCCGTCCCCGTACGCGCGTAAACCGGTGAAGTCGATCCCGGAGCCGCGGTGCGCGGTGCGATGGGCGCCCTGGAGCCGGCCGTCGAGCCGGCGGACGACCTTCCACTCCAGGCGGAGCAGGAGCCTCTCGGGGGCGGTGGCCATGGCAGGTCAGCGGTTCTGCAGGACGACGTCGGGCGCCCGGACGGCCCCGAGCACCCTGGTGATGATCGTGTCGGCGTCGACGTCGTCGGCGAGGGCCTCGTAGGACAGCACGAGGCGGTGGCGCAGCACGTCGAGCGCGAGCTCGGCCAGGTCGTGCGGCAGGACGTAGTCGCGGCCGCGCAGGAACGCCAGCGACCGGGCGCCGGTGACGAGCGCGATGGACGCCCGCGGGCTCGCCCCGTAGGTGACGTACCGTTCCAGCTCGCCGAGCCCGGCCGTCGCGGGGGAACGTGTCACGGAGACCAGCCGCACCGCGTAGTCGACGATCGCCGGATCGACGTACACCTGCTGGGCGTGGGCCCGCATCGCGATCAGGTCCTCGGAGGTCATCATCGGCTGCGGCGGCTCGGGCGGACGCAGCGCCCGGTTGACGATCGCCTGCTCTTCGGCCTGCGTCGGATAGTCGACGACCACCTTCATCATGAAACGGTCGACCTGCGCCTCGGGCAGCGGGTAGGTGCCCTCCGACTCGATCGGGTTCTCCGTCGCCATGACCAGGAACGGCTCGGGCACCTTGAACGTCTCACGGCCGATCGTCACCTGGTGCTCCTGCATCACCTCCAGCAGGGCGCTCTGCACCTTGGCGGGGGCGCGGTTGATCTCGTCGGCCAGCAGCAGGTTCGCGAACACCGGGCCGAGCTCGGTACGGAACTCCCCAGAGTGCTGGTGGTAGACCCGCGTGCCCACGAGGTCGGCGGGCACCAGGTCAGGGGTGAACTGGACGCGCTGGAAACTCCCGGCGATCGCGGCGGCCAGCGACCTCACCGCGAGCGTCTTGGCCAGGCCCGGCACGCCCTCCACCAGCAGGTGACCGTCGGCGATCAGCGCGACGGCCATGCGCTCCAGCAGGACGTCCTGCCCGACGATCGTGCGTTTGACCTCGAACAGCACCTGTTCGAGCGGATGGGCCGACTCGGGGGACTTCGTCGAGGTCATGGGGTTCCTTCTCGTCATATTTGGGGCCCGCCCGGCGGGCCGTCGCCTTCGGTGCCGCCCAGGGCCAGGCCGATCGGCACCGCGAACGCGATGCCGGCGAACGCCTTGTCGCCTCCCGGGTCGGCGATCGAGACGACGATCCCGATGACCAGGCCGCGAGCGTCCAGGAGGGGACCGCCGGAGCTGCCCGGGTTGACGGAGGCGTCGAACTGGATGAGCCCGCTCAGGTCGCCTTTCTCGGCGCTCCGGTTCAGCCCCGACACGACGCCGGTGGAGACGCTGTAGGTCAGGCCCAGCGGATTGCCGATCGCCACCACGGGCGCGCCCACGGCCACCGCGCCGCCGAGCGTCGCGGGGACGACGATCTCCGGCAGCTCCGCGGGCTTCAGGGTCGCGACGTCGCGCTTGGGGTTCGACGACACGACGACGGCCTTCGACTTGGTGCCGTCGGCGAACGTCAGGTTGACGTCCTTCGTGCCTTTGACGACGTGGTACGCGGTCAGAATCGTCCCGTCCTCGACCGCGATCACTCCGGTTCCGAGCGACTTCCCGGCCTGGATGACCACCACCGACGGCCCGACCCTCTTGAAGACGTCGGCCGTCGTGAGCGTCGCACTGGGCGTCGGCGTCGGGCTCGGTCTGGGCGCGGCCGCTTCGCCGTTCCCGCCGCCGCTCCCCAGCCAGTACGCCAGCACCGCCACGACGACGAGCACGCCGCCCGCGAGGACGAACCGCCGAGCCCTCCCGGCCACGGCTCCCTGAGCCTCGGCCGCATCGGCCTCCTGCGGCACGCGCTCCATTGCCCCATAGTCATCAATCCCAGTCGAAAGTGCTACAAACTTCGCCTGAGAACTTCATGAGAACCGGTCCCCCGCAGCCCAACGCGCGCAGCACGGCGGGGCCGCCTACTCTGTCTGAGCCGATCGAGTCCGCGAACCAGACCAATTCCGGCGATTCGATTGCTCCGCCTGCTGTGCCGAAGTCCAATGGCTGCACATCTTGGTCTCACGCTCGATCATCGCGCCCGAGGGAGTCGCGTATGACCCGGGAGCAAGTGGAGCAGGCGTTACGCCGAGCCGAGCAACTGGCCGACGAGGCCAGGACCGGTCTCGACCGGGCCGTGTCGCTCATGTCGCAGAACGTCTGGACAGGGCCGGCCGCGCAGCGCTTCGGCCAGGAGCTGACCGGTCAACGCCAGGCCCTCCTCACCGCGTGCGCGGAGGCGGTGGACGAACTGCGGGCGCTGCTCGCCCGTACGCCCGTGGACAACCCCGGCTGAGCCATGGCGGAGCTTGAGGGCATGGTCCCCGAGGGAGTCCGGGCACTGAAGGAAGCGTTGCGCGCGGCCGAAGCCTCGCTGGGCTCCATCGGGGACGAGCTGTGGGAGTTGCTGCGCGGGGCCTGGTTGTCGCCGGTCTCGGCCAACAGGATCCGGCAGGTGGCCGGTTGGGCGGGGCAGCAGGGGCCGGAGGTCGATCGGCGGCTGCTGATCCTGGAACGGATGGAGCTCGACCAGCCGGAGCTGTTCGGCGGCGGTCAACCGGTCTTCGTCGACGAGTCGGTGTTCACCGCCGGAGCGGCTCTCCCGCTGACGGGCGGCTTCTGGGACCGCATGGGCCAGCAGCTCCAGGCCACCTTCGATCCGAACCTGAACTCCGGCGACCCGATGACCGAACAGGTCAAAGGCGCCGTCGAGGGCCTGGCCGGGCTGGGCGAGATGGTGGTCAAGCTCTCCCCCAACCGCCTGCTCTTCGATCACCTGGGCTGGGAACGCGACATCAACGACCTGGCCCAGGCCGTGGTCTCGGGCGTCCAGGATCCGGTCGGATTCGCCAAGGCAGCAGCGGACTGGGACACCTGGACGTCCAACCCCGACCGCGCCTTCGGCCGCCTCATCCCGGACATCGTGGCGGCGATCACATCGGCCGGAGCCAGCGGCGTGCTCTCCGGCGGCAAGCGAGCCGTAGGTGCACTCGGCCAGGCCGCCAAGGCCGTGATCCGCCCCAAGCCAACGACCGCCCTCGAACCCCACAACCTCGGGCGACACCTTGACCGCAACGGAGACCACATCCCCGACGGGGACGGCCCCATCGACGCCTCGAGGAGCATGCCGACGGTTCCGGCTGCGAATCCTCTGGACGACGCCGTACGGCATACCAGCAACGCCGAGGGACGCGCGTGGGCGCGGGACAACATGCCATTACCGGACCTGACCCATGAGGAATTGCGCGCGTTAGATTTCTACGGCGGCATCGGCTATAAGAGGATCAACCCAACCCTGCGAGAGAAGGACGCCGATCCCGGCGTTGTCTGGTCGCCCGAAGTCGCTGACGAAATCGCGGCCATGGACCGGGCAATCGGCAAGTCTCATCTGCCATCCGACATGGTCCTACACAGAGGCGTGGAGGAAAAGTTCTTGGAGTGGCTAGGGGTCGACATAAAGTCACCTGACGAAATGAAGCGCCTGCGAGGCCGCGTCATCACCGAGCCGGGATATTTGAGCACAAGCGTGGGCCGGCGGGCCGGGTTCGACGGAGACCTCCGCGTGATGCTACGAGCGCCAAAGGGACACGAAGCGCTCAACATGTACCCCATCACCAAGCTGATCGGCGAACGGGAGATTCTCTTACGCCGCGGCACTTCGTACATCGTGCGCGGTGTGTACCGTAAGGACGGCCACTGGTATATGGAAGCAGACGTCGTACCGGAGGGCTGGACCAAGCCGCCCGACTGGGACGCCCAACCGTCCATGGATGCCGACCTCGGATGGAAAGGACCCTACGATGACTGACACCCCGAATCCTCGCTTCTACGATTATGTCGCTCCCAAGTTCGCCTCGGACAACGACTCCTACGATTTCAAGGCCAACGGCCCGGTACGACGCGCCACGGTGTACGACCAGAGAGGACGGTTGCTCGGAGATGTCTGGACCGACGACCGTCAAGCCGCAGGGTTCAGTATCATCGATGATCCTGAACCGGACATGGGGTATGCGGTAAGCCGCATGGACCGAATTCTCGCCGAGGCTTACAAGTCGGGAATCCCCGCCGACCAGCTACTGGACCCCGCCTTGTACGCACCGGACTTCGAATTGCGCCCTGAGGCGTAATCCACGCTGACCACCTGCCTTCACGACGGCGACGGCAGCCGTACCAACAGTGCCTTGAGGGCTCCGCTCGGGATGCCCAAGGTTACGATCACCCCGTGAGTCCACCCGCCGAGCCCGCCCGCCCAGAAGGGGGAGCGCGCTCGGTGATCGAGGAGGTTCTGCCCGGCGTGGTCGGGGTCGAGGCCTTCGCCGACGATCCTGCCGCGACGCTCTTTCCCGAGGAGGAGGCGCTGCTCACCAGGGCGGTGGACAAACGTCGCAGGGAGTTCACCACCGTCCGGGCCTGCGCCCGCACCGCCCTCGGCAAGTTAGGCCTGCCACCGGTCCCCATCCTGCCCGGTCCGCGCGGTGCGCCGATCTGGCCGTCGGGGGTCGTGGGCAGCATGACCCACTGCGAGGGATACCGTGCGTGCGCCGTCGCCCGGCGGACCGAGGTGCTGGCGCTCGGCATCGACGCCGAGCCCAACGGCCCGCTGCCCGAGGGGGTGCTGGCCACGGTGTCCGACGCGGCCGAGCGGGCCTGGATCGCCGAGTTGGCGCGGGCCGATCCGCGGGTCTCCTGGGACCGGCTGCTGTTCAGCGCCAAGGAGTCGGTCTACAAGGCCTGGTTTCCGCTCACCCGGCGTTGGCTCGGGTTCGAGGACGCGACCCTCACCGTGCGGCCCGACCAGCGCACCTTCGACGCCCGGCTGCTGGTGGCGGGACCGGTGTCCGGCTTCACGGGCCGGTGGACGGTCTCCCGTGGGCTGGTCGTGACCGCCATCTGTGTCCTGCCCGGCTGAGGCTGACCGGTTCTCGGAAGGGGACAGCAGGCCGGGCCGAGCCTATGCTCACCGTGTGGGTCCCTCGCCGAGCCTGCTGGCCATCAGCGATCTGCACGTGCGGTATGCCGAGAACCGGCGGCTCGTGGAGGGGTTGCGTCCCCGATCGAGCGGTGACTGGCTGCTGGTGGCCGGCGACGTCGGTGAGTACGTGGCCGACGTCGAATGGGCGCTGCGCCTGCTCAGCGCCCGCTTCGCCAAGGTGGTGTGGACACCGGGCAACCACGAGCTGTGGACTCCGCCGGACGACCCCGTGCGCCTGCGCGGCCAAGCCCGCTACGAGCACCTCGTCACCCTCTGCCGCGACCTGGGCGTGACCACCCCCGAAGACCCCTACCCGCTCTGGGACGGGCCGGGCGGGCCGGTCACCATAGCGCCACTGTTCCTGCTGTACGACTACACCTTCCGTCCCGACGGCACCTTCACCAAGGATGCCGCGCTCGCCCGCGCCTACGACGTCGGCGTGGTCTGCTCCGACGAGTTCCTCCTCCACCCTGACCCCTACCCCACCCGGGATGCCTGGTGCCACGACCGGGTCCGGCAGACCGCCACCCGGCTCGCCGCGGTGGCCGACGGCCCACCGACGGTCCTGGTCAACCACTATCCCCTTGTCCGCGACCCGACCCGCGTGCTGCGTCACCCGGAGTTCGCCCTCTGGTGCGGCACCGACCTGACCGCCGACTGGCATCGGCGCTTCCACGCCGCCGCCGCCGTCTACGGTCATCTGCACATCCCCCGCACCACCGTCCACGACGGCGTCCCCTTCGAAGAGGTGTCCGTCGGCTACCCACGCGAATGGCGTCCCCGCGGCTCCCAGCCCGGCTACCGCCAGATCCTGCCCCCTGCCCAGCCGGCGCGCTCCCGCTGATCGAAGGAGACTCGGCAGCCTGCTCCGGAGCGAGATCGAGGTCGGCGTCACGCCGGGCGCCCGACAGCCGGTCATCGCCTCGCAGCAGGGGTGTGACGCCGATCACCCTGGATGTGTGGATTCGTACACAGTTGATCGTCGGGCTTCTCCGTAATGTCCCTGCTGCCGGACAAAACAACGACACCGGCAGCACCACAACGGGGAGGAACCCAATGCGTAAGACCCTTGCGATCGCGGCCCTGGCCGGCTCGATGGCCGTCACCGGCCTCGCCCTCAGCCCGGCTGCCGCCCAGGCCACCACCACCACCGCGTCGCAGTCCTCCGGGAACTGGGGGAAGGTCTTCTCCAGCGACCACAAGGCCTACACGTTCGGCAAGACGTGGAAGAGCCACGGCAAGGTCTTCACGAAGTGGCACGGGGTGGACAAGCGCGGCGGCAAGAAGGCCTGGGTGTGGTTCGAGTACTACCAGAACGGCTCCTGGCACAAGTTCAACAAGGCCTGGGACGGCAAGGTCGTCGGCACCTGGAGCGGTCGCGGGATCAAGAAGGTGTACACGTTCACCTGCTGGGCCGGCAAGTTCGACAACTGCGGCCGCAAGTACCGCATCTACTAAGCCGGTTCCCGCCGGCCTGGCTGCGCGCCCTCGTCGCGGCCTTGCCGGTGTACATGATCGCGCTCGCCAATCCGTGGTCGTGTGGTGGACTGGCGGCATGACAGCGAAGACGCGGAATCCGCTGCCGGCGACCCCGATGGGTGTCGGGCTGGCCGCGCTCGGCCGCCCGGCTTACATCACGCTGGGCCGGGCGGAGGATCTCGGCGCTGATCGCGGCATCGCCGCCCTGCGGGTCAGGAGCTGGGCGGTGCTGGACGCGGCGTGGGCGGCCGGTGTGCGCTACTTCGACGTGGCACGCTCCTACGGCCGCGCGGAGGAGTTCCTGGCCGGCTGGCTGCGCGAGCGCGCCATCGCTCCCGGGGCCGTGACCGTGGGATCGAAGTGGGGGTACGCCTACGTCGGCGGCTGGCGAACGGACGCCGACCGGCACGAGGTGAAGGAGCTGTCGGCCGGCCGGTTCCGGCGCCAGCTCGGCGAGTCCCGCGACCTGCTGGGCGAGCACCTGTCGCTGTACCAGATCCACTCCGCGACCCTGGAGAGCGGCGTGCTCGACGACCAGGACGTCCTGGCCGAGCTGCGCGAACTACGCGCCGCGGGCGTGGCGGTCGGCCTGTCCACGACCGGTCCTCGTCAGGCCGGCACCATCGACCGGGCTCTCGAGCTGGGCCTGTTCGACACGGTCCAGGCGACCTGGAACCTGCTCGAACGGTCCGCCGGCCCGGCACTGGCCAGGGCGCACGGGTCCGGCCTGGGCGTGATCGTCAAGGAGGGCGTGGCGAACGGCCGGCTGACCGCCCGTGCCGCCCCGCGCGTCCTCGCCGCCGTCGCCCGCGAACGGGGGCTCACCCCGGACGCCCTGGCCCTGGCCGCCATCCTGGCTCGGCCATGGGCCGGCGTGGTGCTGAGCGGCGCCGCCTCGGTGGAGCAACTCCACAGCAATCTGACCGCGACCGGCGTCGGCTGGGACGCCGAGCTGGACGAACGGCTCGCCGTACTGGCCGAGGAGCCCGAGACCTACTGGGCGACAAGGGGCTCGTTGAAATGGCAGTGATCGTTTAGGCTGGGCATGCCCTCCAGCCGCTTGGAGCACGCCGTGCCGCACCTGTCCCGTCGCCAGGTTCTCTCCCTGCTCCCCGCAACGCTCCCGGTAACCGGCCTGCTCGGCCTGGCGGGCTCCCCCGCGCGTGCTGCGGCGGGGGTCGATCACGCGCGGCTGCTCGCCAACACCGTGGCGATGCTCGCGGGGACTCCTGACGTCAATGCCCGGCCCGAGGTCGCCGGCAAGCTCGCCGCGATCCTCCGGACCGCCACGCAGCGGCTGACCGCCATGGACCAGGCGGGCGACGGTCAGCTGTTCGCCGGCCTGCCGCTCGGCGCCGACGACGCCAACCTGCGGCTGGCGTTCCAGTATCTGTACGAGATCGCGCTCGCGACCCGCACGCCGGGCGGCGCGCTCGCCGAGGACGTCGCCGTCCAGCGGCGGGTCGTCGACGGCCTGGTGTGGCTGCACGAGCGCCACTACGGCGACCAGGCGGCGGGCTACTACGGCAACTGGCACACCTGGGAGATCGGCATCCCCACCCATGTGAGCAGGACGCTGGCCCTGCTGGCCGACCCGGTGCGGCAGGAGCGGCCCGAGCTGACGGCGACCTACGTCGCCTCGATGGACGCCTACTTACGCAACGGCAAGGACGGCGACGTCGACCTCGACTCGCGCTTCCACACCGGGGCCAACCTCGCCGACATCACCGCCAACCGGATGCTGCAGGGCGCGCTCACCGGCGACGACGCCCGCGTCGGCAAGGCGATCTCCGACCAGGCCACCGTCTTCGCCACGATCGACCCCTACGACCTCCGGCACGGCGTCACCGACGGCCACTACCGCGACGGCTCCTTCATCCAGCACCACTCGGTCGCCTACACCGGCTCCTACGGGCGCGTCCTGCTCACCCGCGTCGTACAGACCCTCAAGACGCTGGAGGGGGTGACGAGCGGCGGCTCCGCCGACCTGGCCGGCGTGGTGTGCCGCTGGATCGCCGACGGCTTCGCCCCGCTGATCTTCGAGGGGTGGATGATGGAGATCGTCAAGGGGCGGGCGGTCTCGCGCGCCACCACCGGCTACGCCGACGTCGGGGTGATCGTGGAGGCCGTCGCCGACCTCACCGACCACGCGTCGAGCGCCGACGCTCTGGCGTTGAAGAAGTACGTCAGGTTCCTGCCGGCCGCCGACACGTCCGCCTTCGTCTCCCCGGTCAGCGTCGCCCGATACACAGCCATCCGCGCCGACTCCGCCCTCCCGCCCGCCGACCTGAACCCGCCCGAGCGTTCGGTGGCGTTCAACTCCATGGACCGGACCGTCCACCGCCGCCCCGGCTACGCCTTCGCCCTGGCGCGCAGCTCCGAGCGGATCAGCGCGTACGAGTACATGAACGGCGAGAACCTCCTGCCCTGGTTCCAGGGCCACGGCGCCTACTACCTCTACCTGGCGGGCGAGGACCAGCGCGAGGTCTTCGGCGTCGACTACTACACGACCGTCTCGCCGTACCGGCTGGCCGGGGTCACCGCGCCCACGGAGGAGCGGCGCACGATCCCCGAGCTGTACGGCCGGTTCTGGTACGAGAACCCGGGGCACCCGCTGAACTTCACCTCCTCCTCGGAGTCCCAGAACACCTACGTGTACTTCCCCCGCGCGGGCTCCTCCTTCTCCGGCGGCGCCACCCTCGGCGCGTACGGCGCGGCCGGCATGGTCCAGTCCGACGACGCCGCCTACACCGCCAAACAGGCGGGCCTGCTGCCCGACGACTTCGTCGCCTACCGCAACGCCCGCGCGACGAAGTCCTGGTTCATGCTCGACGACGAGATCGTGGTGCTGGCCGCGAACGTCTCCGGCCAGGGCGGCCGCGACGCCGTGACCACCGTGGACAGCCGCATCGCCGCTCCCGCCGACACGCTCGGGCTCACCGGCGAGGGCTGGCACGGCGGGGCCTGGCAGGCGGGCGACGGCACGCCGCCGCGCTGGCTGCGCTACGCCAACGCCACCCGCGGCACCGCGATCGGCTACGCCTTCCTCAGCAGGCAGCCCGTGGCGGCCGGCGTGGAAATGGTGACCCGCAGCCGCAGGGTCGTCCGCGCGTCCAACCCCGACACCAGCGTGACCAAGAACGTCTTCACCGCCTCGGTCACCCACCCCTCCGCCGGCGACGTCCCCGCCCTGGCCTACGCCCTGGTCCCGAACGCCACCGAGACCCGCCTGCGCGGCTACGCGAACGGCCCGCTGACCGTCCTGGCCAACGACCGGCACGTGCAGGCGATCAGGCACCGGGACCTCGGGATCGTCGCCGCCAACGTCTTCACCGACGGCCCGCGCCGCGCCGGGCGCCTGATCGTCGACGGCCCCGCCTCGGTCATCGTCCGGTCAGGCGAGCGCACGACCGTCGCCCTGTCCGACCCCACCATGAACCGCGACCGCGTCACGGTCGTCCTGCTCGGTGCTCCCCTCCGCCTGGTCGCGGCCGACGAGGGAGTGACGGTACGCCGCGTGCCGGGCGGCACCCTGGTCCAGGCCACCACCCGGCACGCCCACGGCCGCACTTTCGCCGCCACCCTGCGCTGACGACGGCCGCCGTCTGGGCCGGAGATCTTCCCCGAGGCGCGCGTCGAGGCCCCACCGGAACACGTCCGGTGGGGCCTCGGACGTCGGCGAGCGTCGCAGGTCACCCGTACATCTGGTGGCAGATCTGGTTGTGGAGCCGGAACTCGGGGTGTGAGGGCGGGAACAGTTCGTCGCACTTCTCGGCGAACATCGGGGGTGTTCCGTTGTCGATGCCGCCGTCCGCCGGCACCTGTTCCTCGCTCCTGACCTCCACGGGCGGGTCGACCTGCCTCTTCACCCCGGTCCTGCCGGACGGGCGCGCGGGGTCGTTCTCATGCCGTCGGCGTGGCACGGCCCGGTTCTCCGCCCTGCTCGCCGTCCGGCTCTCCGTGTGGTTCTGCCTCCGGCTCTCCGTACGAACGTCGGATCGGTTCTCCGTACGGTTCTCTGTGCGGTTCTCCGTACGGTGGGCCCGCTCGAACGAGGTCTTCCCACGGGTCGGTGCCTTGGGTCTCGGTCTGGACGCGGCCGAGCGCGGACGGGCCGTGACCGTGGGGCTCGGTGACGAGGCGGGCACGGCCGTGCGTTCCGTCACGCGCGGGTAGGGTGTCGGCGCCATGGCGGTCCCCGTCCCCGGGGAGGTGGTGTCCGTGCCCCAGGCGGTCGACCAGATGCCCAGAGCCACGCAGGCCACGAAGCCGGCGATGACCGCCGGTCTGGTCCGGCGGTCCCGGTCCCGTGGTGACGGTCGCTCCGGTGGGGTCGGAGTCGAGTACGTTCGCCAGCCGAAGGACTCGGCTCCGCCGGCCAGCCTGACCGGCCGCCGACGGGGCGGATCGCTTGGCGGGCGCCGCGTCGGCAGAGGTTCTTCGGGTGAGGGTGCGGGGTGGTCGTGTTCGTCGTGCATGGTTCTCCCTCCTCACTGCCCGTGCTCGCCAGGGTGCCGCAGCGGGGCGACGTCCGGCCGGAACGACTCGGCCTGACGAGCGGCGGGAATGAAATGGCCCCGGTCTCACCAGGGCCAAAGATGGAGGAACCGGGACGTTCAGCAGCCGGTCGAAGTCTTGTCCTTCCACCAGGACGGGTTGTCGGCGTACCAGCGGACGGTCTCGGCCAGGCCCTCCTCCAGGCCGACGCGCGGGCGGTAGCCGAGGGCGCGCAGCTTGGCGTCGTCCAGCGAGTAGCGGCGGTCGTGCCCCTTCCTGTCGGCCACCCGTTCGACCATGTCCCAGTCGGCGCCCAGGGCGGTGAGCAGGCGCCCGGTGAGCTCCACGTTGGTGAGCTGGGCGCTGCCCGCCACGTGGTAGACCTCGCCCGGCACCCCCCGCTCGGCGACCAGCAGGATGGCCCGGCAGTGGTCGTCCACGTGGATCCATTCCCGGACGTTGCCCCCGTCGCCGTAGAGGGGGAGCTTGCGGCCGGTGAGCAGGTTCGTGACGAACAGGGGGATGATCTTCTCGGGATACTGGCGGGGTCCGTAGGTGTTGCCGCACCTGGTGATGACGACGGGCAGGCCGTGCGTCGTCGCGTCGGCCAGGGCGATCAGGTCGCCGCCCGCCTTGCTCGCCGCGTACGGCGAGCGCGGCCGCAGCGGCGCGTCCTCGCGCCACGAGCCCGACTCGATGCTGCCGTACACCTCGTCGGTGGACACGTGCACCACCTTGGGGGTCCCGGCGTCCAGGCAGGCCCGCATGAGCGCCTGGACGCCGAGCACGTTGGTGCGGACGAACTCCGCGGCCCCCTCGATCGACCGGTCCACGTGCGACTCGGCCGCGAAGTTGACCACCAGGTCGTGACCGGGCACCACCCGGCTGAGCAGGCCGGCGTCGCAGATGTCGCCCTCGACGACGTCGCAGGCGACTCCGTCCAGGTTCGCCAGGTCCGCGGCGTAGGTGAGCCGGTCGAGCACCGTGATCCGCTCCGCGGCGGCGATGCGGGCGAAGTGGGAGCCGATGAACCCGGCCCCGCCGGTGACGAGGATCCTCATGGCCGCTCAGGAGGCCATGGCGGTCTCCACGACCACCGCGCTGTCCTCGTCGCCCCGGCCCGCGGCGACCACCTCGTCCAGCCGTTCCGCCGCGCGCGAGCACACCGGCAGGGTCAGCCCGCCCGACGCCGCGTCCGAGATGGCCAGCCGCAGGTCCTTCGCCATGAGCTGGGCGCGGAAGGCGGCGGGCTCGTAGCAGCCGTCCCGCATGTAGCCGGCGCGGAAGGCCAGGGCCGGCGAGCAGAACGCGCTGCCCGTGATCGCGTTGATCAGCATGGTGCGGTCGAGTCCCGCCCGCACACCTAGGGCCACCGCCTCGGCCAGGCCCACGGTCTGGACGCCGAGCAGCAGGTTGAAGGCGAGCTTCATGGTGCACGCCATGCCGGGCGGGCCCAGATAGCGCAGCTCCCCTCCGATGGCCGTCAGGACGTGTTCGATCTCGGCCACGTCGCGCTGGTCACCGGCCGCGAACAGGCGCAGCCGGCCCTGCTCGGCCATGACCGGGTTGCCGATCAGGCACAGCTCCACGCGGCGTATCCCGTGCGCGGTCAGCCGCTCGGCCGCCGCGGCGGCGTACGCCGCCGAGACCGTGGTGGTGTCGACGACCACGGTGCCGGGCTTGAGCGCCGGCAGCATCCGCTCGAACAGCGTCTGCTCCACGGCCTTCTCGTCGGCGAGGCTGAGCAGGACGACGTCGCTGTCGCGGGCGACGTCCTGCGGCTGTGGCGCCCACCGGGCCCCGGCCTGGCGCAACGGATCGGCCTTGGCGGCCGTCCTGTTGTGCACGATGAGCGGGAAGCCGGACTCCAGCAGGCGCTTCGCCATGCCCCCGCCCATCGCGCCGAGTCCCACCACGGCGAGCTTCACGACGCCTCCACGGGCCGGGTGTCGGCGGAGAGCTGGGAGATGCAGCGCATGGTGGCGTCGCGGAAGTAGGCGCCGAACTTGTCCGGGCTGCTGGTGTCACGCTCGCGCACCAGGTAGGGGGCGAGCTGCTTCTCCAGCTTGTGGACGCCGCCGTGCTTGGCCATGTTCGCGGAGACGGCCTCCAGCGTGCCCTCGAAGTGGATGACCCGGACCATGAGGTCGTCCTTGATGAACACGGCGGTGCCGAGCAGGCGGCCCACCTCGTTGCCCTGCTCGTCGCGCAGGACGGAGCTGCCGACCCGCTGGAAGCCCTGGAAGATCTCGGCGATCTCGTCCTCGTGCCCCGGCTTGACCCGGTAGGTGATCGCGGCGTACGTCATCACATTCCTCCATCGACGTAGAGCGTGGTTCCGGTGATGTAGCGGGACTGGTCTCCGGCCAGGAACAGCACGGCGGCGGCCACCTCGTCGGCGGTGCCGAGCCGGCCCAGCGCGGTCATGCCGGCCAGCCGTTCGCGCAGGTGCGGGGGCGGCCCCTCGCCTGGGCCGGCGGCGTCGACGACGCCCGGGGCGACCATGTTCACTCTGATGCCGCGCGGGCCCAGCTCGCGGGCGAGCGACCGGGTGAGCCCGATGAGCGCGGCCTTGGACGCGGTGTAGTGCGCGCTGGCGGGCCGGCCGCGCAGCGCGACCGACGCCGACAGGTTGACCACCGAGGCGCCGTCGGACAGCAGGCCCAGCCCCTGCCTGGTGACGAGGTAGGCGGAGGTCAGGTTGGCGTCCATGATCTCGTGCCACTGGGCGGCGTCGAGCTTGTCGATCGGGGTGATGCCGTCCACTCCCGCGTTGTTGACGAGCACGTCGAGCCCGCCGAGGCGCGTGGCGCAGATGTCGGCGAGCGCGGCCACCTCCGCCTCCCGGGTGACGTCCGCGGTGACCAGCTCGTAGGAGAGCGAGGCCGGCTCGCCCCGGTGGCAGGCGATGACGCGGGCGCCGGCGGCGGCCAGCGCGCGGGCGGTGGCCGCGCCGATGCCCCGCGATCCGCCGGTGACCAGCACCCGCTTGCCGGCGAGCCCGGCGTCGTACGTCATGATCGCTCCTCGGAGTAGGCGGCGGTGACGGTGTAGAGGGCGAAGCTCGGCCCGCGCGAGCTGTCCTGGAAGGAGCGCAGCGGCGCGGTCGTCTGCCGGTGCCGGGTGCCGGCCTCCCAGGTGCGGAAGGATTCGAGGCTGTCCCACTCGCTCATGACCAGGAATCCGCCCGGCTGGGTGAGCGAGCGCAGCAACTCGTTGCCGAGCAGGCCGGGCGTCCCGGACAGCTCCTGGCTGACGCGGTGGTAGGCGTCGGCCAGGTCGCCGGGAGAGTCGCCGGAGGCCGTGGCGTAGACGAGCACCCGCACCCTCGGGCTGGTCATGTCCGGGCCACGGGGTCCATGGCGTAGACCACGTTCATCGTGACCATGGAGCCGCCGGAGCGGAACGGGTGCAGCCTGACCCGGTGGTTGAGGTGCTGCTCACTGCGCTCGAACTCCCGGAAGCGCGGCTCGTCCACCCAGTCGCTGACGATGTAGTAGACGCCGTCCTCCTCGTCGCTCTTCGACAGCCACTGGCCCTCGTTGGCCGGGTGCTCGGTGACCGCGGTGCCGACCCGCAGCCAGGTCTCCTCGAAGTCGCGCTCGGCGCCCGGTTTGATCTGCATGCGCAACATCACACGGAAGGTCATCGCTAGATGCCTCCGTCCACGTTGATGGTCTCGCCGTTGACGAACGCCGACTGCTCGCCGGCCAGGAAGGTCACCACGGTGGCGATCTCCTCGGGGCGGCCCATCCGGCCGAGCGCGATGAGCCGCCGGTACCGCTCGCGCACCTCGTCTGGCACGCCCGCCTCGGTCTCGATCGGGCCGGGGGCGACCAGGTTGACCCGGATGCCGCGCTCACCGAGCTCCTTGGTCAGAGACCTGGTCAGGCCGATGAGCCCGGCCTTGGCGGCCGTGTAGTGGGCGCGCAGCGGGAGGCCGACGGTGGCCACCTTCGAGCCGATGTTGATGATCGAGCCGCCCTCGCCCATCAGCGGCAGCGCCCGCTGGATGACCATGGCCGTGGCGGTCAGCCCGGTGTCGACGACTCGGTGCCACTCCGCCGCGTCCAGCTCGGCGAACGGGACGTGGCTGATCGCGCCGGCGTTGTTGACCACGATGTCGATCCGGCCCCATCGGCGCTCGCACTCGCCCACCAGGGCGTCGATGTCCTCCTGTCTGGTCACGTCGGCGGTCGCGACGTGGTGCTCGCCGCCGATCGCCTGTAGCTCCTTGGCCAGGGTCTCCGCGGGTTCGCCGCCCTGCCTGGTGCAGGTGACGACGTTCGCGCCCGCCCTGGCCAGGTCGAGCACGATGGCCCGGCCGATGCCTCTGGCGCCGCCGGTGACCAGCGCGTTCCTGCCGTTCAGTCGCATGGGGTTCTCCGTTGTCACATCAGGGTGGCCGCGCCGGCGCCGCTGGCCGCGAGCGCGGTCAGGACGAGGACGGTGCGGATGAGGTTCCAGGAGCGCCACTGGGCCCGGGGGTCCCGCGCGGCCCAGTCGGACGGCGGGTCGGCGGGGTCCAGCGACGTCACGTACTTGTTGATCGGCACGTTCTTGGCGACCGAGATGGCCATGACGAGCGCCAGCAGGGCCGCCGCCGTGGTGTACGTGACGCGGGCGCCGGTGGTGGGGGCCAGCACCGCCAGGGCGGCGTTGGCCAGGAAGGTGATGGCGTTGACGATGGGCATGAGCGGGTCGTAGCGCGGCCACAGGAAGCGGATGGCGCGCACGTACCCGTCGTAGGGCATGGCCTTGGTGTACGGCTCGATGCCGATGACGGTCGACAGCATGACCCCTGACGCCAGGCCGCCTCCGGCCAGGGACAGCGGGACGAGCAGCGAGATCATCGCACCGTCTGGGCCGCGGCGGCTTCCACGCGGCGCCGGATCAGGTCGAGTTGGACGGCGGAGTTGGCGTTGATCCTGGCGGCCATCGCCGTGTCGTCCAGCGGCGCCTCCGGTTTCATCTGGAAGTCCTGCTTCCAGCGCATCAGCACGCCGCCGTCCACTTCGGAGTAGTCCCAGGCGATGTTCATGTACTCGAACCAGCCGGTCTCCACGCGGTGGGCCCGGACGGTCCTGGTCTGCGGGTCCATGGTTCGTTCGGACACCCAGCTCCAGGCGTTGCCGTCGGCGTCGGGGTGCATGGTGAGCCGGAAGCGGACGGTGTTTCCGTGCCGCTCCAGGATTTCGGCCGCGGCGTACTCGTCGAACAGCCGCGGCCAGTTGTCCACGTCGTTGGTCATCGTCCAGACCACCTCCATCGGCGCGGCGATGACGATCTGGTTCTCGGTGTGTACGGCCATGGTCAAGGTCCTTACGCTCTGACGACGATTGCCGAGTTGAATCCGCCGTAGCCCCGGGCCAGCACCAGTGCCGCGCGCAGCGGCGCCTGCCTGGGGGTGTCGCGGACGAGGTCGAGACCGAGCCCCTCGACGGGGCTGGTGATGCCGATGGTGGGCGGGACGACCTGGTCGCGCAGGGCCAGCAGCGCGGTGGCCAGGTCGAGCGCGGCGCCGCCCGCGTACAGCCGTCCGGTCATGGTCTTCGGCGCGGTGACCGGGACGGCCCGCGGCCCGAACACCGCGTTGACCGCCTCGGCCTCCTGACGGTCCAGGTCGGGCAGCCCGGCGGCGTCGGCGAAGATGACGTCGATGTCGCCGGGTTCGGCGCCGGCGTCGGCCAGGGCGGCCTCGACGGCGCGGCGCAGCGCCGGGGGCCGGTCGGACCACGGCGGCGGATCGAACGTGGCCGCGTGACCGGCTATGTAGCCATATTTCGGTTTCTTGGTGTCGGCGGGCTCGATGGCGAGCATCGCCCCGCCCTCGCCCGGCAGGTAGCCGTCTGCGCGGGCGTCGAAGGGCAGGAACTCACCGGACGGGCTGAGCCTGCGGTTGCTGAGCTGCGCCACCAGCCCGTACGGGCACAGCGAGGCGTCGGTGCCGCCGGCCAGCGCCAGCCGCACCCCGTCGCGCAGCAGCCGGCACGAGTGGGCCACCGCGTCCAGCCCGCCGGCCTGCTCGGCGCAGACGACGTTGCACGGGCCGCGCATCTTGTGCCGGATCGCGATCTGGCCGGTGCTGGCCGCGTAGAACCAGGCGATGGACTGGTACGCGCCCACGTGCCGGGGCCCGTTGCGCCACAGCTTCTCGATCTCCCGCTGCCCGAAGTCGGTGCCGCCGGACGAGCTGGCCGTGGTGACCGCCATCTCGTACTCGGGCAGCTCGGCCGGGTCCACACCGGCGTCGGCGAGCGCCATCTCGGCCGCCGCCAGCGCCATGTGCGTGAAGCGGTCGGTCTCGGCGACGAGCCTGCCCGGCACCCGGCCCTTGGCGACGAACGGTGACTCGCCGCCCCTGCTGACCGGGTAGCCGCCGGCGTCGAAGTGGCTGATCGGCCCCAGCCCGGACCGGCCGTCCAGGACCGCCTGCCAGTAGTCCTCCGTACGGTCGCCGTTGGGCGCCACCACTCCCATGCCGGTCACCGCGCTCATGGCTCTCCCCGTCCCAGCACCATCGCCGTCTGGAAGCCGCCGAACCCGCTGCCGACGCTGAGGACCGCGTCCACCCGCTGGTCGCGGGCGGTCACCGGCACATAGTCCAGGTCGCACTCCGGATCGGGGGTGTGCAGGTTGGCCGTGGGAGGCACCACCTGGTCACGCATCGCCAGCAGGCAGGCCGCCGCCTCGATGGCGCCGATCGCGCCGAGCGAATGGCCGACCATCGACTTGAGCGAGCTGACCGGCACCTCGTGGGCGCGCGGTCCGAGTGCCCGTTTGAAGGCGGCGGTCTCGTGCCGGTCGTTCTGCTTGGTGCCCGAGCCGTGGGCGTTGACGTAGTCGATGTCCGACGGATCGAGCCGGGCCTCGTCCAGCGCGGCGCGGATCGCCTCGGCCATCTCCCTGCCGTCCGGCTTGAGGCCGGTCATGTGGAAGGCGTTGCTGCGGGAGGCGTATCCGGCGATCTCACCGTAGATCGTCGCGCCGCGACGGCGCGCCGCCTCCAGCTCCTCCAGCACCAGCACGGCCGCGCCCTCCCCCAGCACGAACCCGTCCCGGTGCAGGTCGAACGGGCGCGAAGCGTGCTCGGGGTCGTCGTTGTTGGGCGAGGTGGCCTTGATGGCGTCGAAGCAGGCCGAGGTGATCGGTGAGATCGGCGCGTCGGTCGCGCCGGCCACCACCACGTCGGCCGTGCCCTGCCGGATGAGCCGGGCGCCGAGGCCGATCGCGTCCAGCCCCGACGTGCAGCCGGTCGAGATCAACCCGACCTGGCCCTCGGCCCCGCAGCTCCACGCCACCTCGGCGGCCAGGGTGCTGGGCGCCATGAAGCCGTACAGGTGCGGCACGCCGTAGCCGTCGTCCACCAGCCACCGTCTGCCGCCGTCGCTGAGGACGACGTACTCCTCCTCCAGGCTCATCGTGCTGCCCACGGCGCTGCCCAGGCTGACGCTCATCCGCTCGGGCGCGACGTCCTGACCCAGGCCGCTGTCGGCCCACGCCTCCCTGGCCGCGACCACGCCGAGCTGCGCCGCCCGGTCCATCCGGCGGATCTCCTGAGCCGACAGGCCCTGCGCCGCCGGGTCGAAGTCGCACTCGGCGGCCATCCGGGAGCGGAAGCCCGACGGGTCGAAGAAGGTGATGGTGCGCGTCGCCGTCCGACCGGCCGTGAGCATCTCCCAGAACGCCTTGGTGCCCGGGTCACCGGGAGCGACGACGCCGATCCCGGTGACCACGACGCGGGCGGATCGCATCAGCCCTCTCCCGCCCGTTCTTCCGTGTCGACGTGCCCCAGCTCGGGGCGGGGGGCCAGCGGGCACAGGTGGAAGACGATGAGCGCGTCCTCCGTACCGGTGTTCTCGACGCGGTGCCGGGTGCCCTTGGGCACCATGACGCTCTGGTCGGGGAGCATCTTGACGTCCTCGCCGTCCAGCCGGGCGACGATCGTGCCGCGGGCGATGAACATGAACTCGTCGGAGTAGGGGTGGTAGTGCTCGGCGACGAACTCCCCCGGCTTGAGCAGCGTCACGCCCATGAAGCCCGTGGTCGAGCCCACGGTCTTGGGGCTGAGCAGCACCCGCAGGTCGCCGCCGCGCCGGCGGTTCGGCTCGACGTCGTCGATGTGGACGATCTTCAGTCCGCCCTGTGTCTCGGTCACGAGCGCTCCCAGGTGTAGAAGGGGATGGCCATGGCGTCCTTCGGCTCGCGCCAGTTGGGGTCGTACGGGCTGACGTGCTCCGACAGCCGCCGGCTGACGTCCAGGTAGAGCGGGTGCTCGCGAGCCTTGTCCAGGTCGGGCTTGATGTCCTGGTCCGCCTCGACCAGATGGAAGTACAGGTCGTGGAAACGGAAGAGGGTCCTGCGGGACACGCCGATCAGGTGCGGCAGGTCGGTGGCGTCGGACTCTCCGAAGATGGTCGCGATGGCGTCGGCGTGCGAGGCCTCCATGTGCGCGACGATGAGCGTTCTGTGCAAGGTGATCTCCTACTTGGTCGCGATGACGAGGGAGTCCGTGGGACCGAGCGGCTGGACCGAGGTCTGCCGGAAGCCGGCCTCGCGCAGCCACGCCAGGCACTCGCCCTGCGTGTACTCCGCGCCGTCGGTCGTGGTGAGGATCATGTGCAGGCTCACCACGAGGTTGTCGGCGTCAGTCGGCTCGTCCTCGATCATGCGGTCGTAGACGAGCAGCACCCCGCCCGGCGCGAGCGCCTGGTACGCCTTGCCGACCAGCATCCGGCGCTCCTCCTCCGACCAGTCGTGCAGCACGTGCCCCATGATCAGCACGTCGGCCTGCGGCAGCGGGTCGTTGAAGAAGTCGCCGGGCACGAAGGAGGCCCGGCCGGACAGCCCGAGCTCGGCCAGGTGCGCGTCGAACCTGGGCTCCATCTGCGGCAGGTCGAACACCATGCCCTTGAGGTGGACGTGCGCCCTGACCAGGTGCGAGACGAGGTTGCCGCGGGCGCCGCCGATGTCGGCGACGGAGTCGTGCGCGGTCCAGTCGTAGGACTTGGCCAGCTCGGGGCCGAGGTGGCCGCTGAGCGAGTCCATCATGGTCAGGAAGCGGTCCAGGAACGCGGGGTTGTCGACCAGCTCGCGGAAGTCGCCGTCGTTTGCCTGCGGCAGGCCGGTGCGCAGCGTGTCGGTGAGGCGGCCCCACGCGGGGTAGAGCATCTCGCCGGAGCGCGACAGGAAGCCGCCGACGTAGGCGGGGGCGCCGCGGACCAGGAAGCGGGTCGCGGCCTCACTGTTGCCGTACCTTCCGTTCTCGCGCCGGAGCAGGCCGGTGACGACCAGGGTGTCCAGCCACTGCCTGGTGGCGCGCGGGTGCAGGCCGAGGCGCTCGCACACCTCCTCGGCGGTGGCGTCGGCGTCCTGGAGGGCGGTGAACAGGTCCAGCTCGACCGCGGTGAGCACGACCTTCGACATCGCGTACATGCTGCCCAGCCGGAAGATGTCGGCCGGGGTGGTGATCGGTGCGTCCGTTGCCATGGGGGCTCCCTTCTGAGTGCTGATCGGGTCAGGCCTCGGGCGTCACGGCCTCGATCAGCCGCAGGTCGCCCGCCTCCCCGCGGATGCCGCCGAAGCTGAGGCCGGCCCGGTGGAACAGCTCGGCGAAGTCCTTCTCGGTGCGCTCCCTGCCGCCGGCGACCAGGAGCATGTGCAGGTCCATCAGCCGGGTCCGCCGCTCGGCGGGCCCCTCCGTGAGGAGCTGCTCGACGACCACCACCCGGGCGCCGGGCGGTGCGGCGCGCCGGCAGTTCGCAAGGACGCGCAGGCACGTCTCGTCGTCCCACATGTGCAGGGTCTGCTTGATCAGATAGACGTCGCCGCCGCCGGGGACGGCCGTCTGGCAGTCGCCAGGGAACGCGCGGAAGCGTTCGGCCAGCGGGCCCTCGCGCAGCGCCGGGTCGACGGTGTCCAGCGCCTGCTCGGTCTCGACGAGCACACCGGTGACGCCCGGGTGGCGTTCCAGCACCGCGCGCAGCAGGTTGCCCTTGCCGCCGGCCAGCTCGACCACGCACTCGCCGTCCTTGACCGGCAGCGCCTCCGCGACGAGCGGGTCCTCCCGCCTGGCCACGACCGACAGGCCGTGCTGGAACGCGTCGCCCGCCTGCCTGTTCTGGTCGAAGTAGGTGAAGATGTCCTGGCCGTAGTGGGCCTGGAAGGCGGATTCGCCGGTCCTGACCGAGTGGGCGAGCAGTCCCCACAGGATCCAGTTCCAGTCGCCGCCCAGGCGGATGATCCCCGCGGGGCCGTCGGGCGCGTCCGAGCGGAGCGCTCTGGAGGTGGGGGTGTGCTCGTAGCGGTCCTCCCCCACCTCGGCGAAGATGCCGTACGCGGTGAGCAGCCGCATGAAGCGCCCGAGCGTGTCCTGCCGCGCCCCGACGGCCGACGCGAGTGCTTCCAGGGTGACGGGCTCGTCGCCGACGGCGTCGGCCAGGCCGAGCTGGACCGCCGCGCGCACCACCGCGCTGGCGTGCACTCCTGTGGACAGCTCGAATACCTCCGCGGCCGCTTTGTCGCGCATGACCGCCATTGCCATGAGATACCTCCGGGTTTTCCGGCGGCCGGGTCCTCTGAGACCCGCCGACTGCCGACGCTGACGGCGAGGGCTGAAGGATCGCTCCAGCGCCGCTTGAGCAGCCGGCCGCGCCTCGGCGGGGCGCGGAGCGGCGACGGCGAGCACCGCTCAGGTGATGCTCGAGTGGGGCGGGTCAGCATGGGCGTCCCGGCGGGCCGGCTCCGCCCGTCGTGCCGATGACAAGGGAGTGACGGATGGATCTGGGGCTCACCGGAAAGAGCGTGCTCATCACGGGCGCCAGCAGCGGCATCGGGCGCGCGACCGCGTGCCTGTTCGCCGCGGAGGGGGCCAGGGTGGCGCTCACCTACCGGTCCAACAAGGACGGCGCGCACAGCGCGGTCGCCGAGATCGAGCAGGCGGGTGGCACCGCCATCGCCACACGGTACGACCTGGGCGACCCGGCCACGATCAGGGCCACCGTGGACAGCGTGATCGACGCCTACGGCGGCGTGGACGTACTGGTCGCCAATGCCTCCCCCTGGTCGGGGCCGCACATCCCGTTCCGCGCCTTCGAGGACGTGCCGGTGGCTGAGTGGCAGAGCCAGCTGCGCGAGGAGCTCGACGGCGCCTTCCACACGGTTCAGGCGGTGCTGCCGTCGATGAAGGCGCGCGGCTGGGGCAGGATGATCTTCATCTCCGCGGCCTCGGTGCGCTCGGGCATTCCCGGGGAGGAGGCGTTCATCGCCAGCAAGGCCGGCCTGAACGCCTTCAGCCGCACCCTGGCGGGCGAGGCGGGCACGAGCGGGATCCTGAGCGTCGTGGTCTCGCCCGGGGCGACCGCGACCGACACCACCCGGCGGGCCCTTCCCCCGAAGCTGATGAGCCAGGTGGCCGCCTCGGCCGCCACCGGCCGCATCTCGACTCCGGAGGAAGTGGCCCGGGCCATCGTGTTCCTGGGCTCGGAGGCCAACGGGAACATCACCGGGACCATCGTCGAGGTCACCGGCGGAACCTGATCCGTCACCCGCCCCGGCGGGCCTGGGCGATCACCTCGTCCAGTCCCGCCGCCAGGGCGGCCGGTGACGGCAGCGCCGCGTTCTCGGCTGCCAGCCTGGCGGCCCCCTCCTGGTAGGAGGGGGCCGCCAGTACCTTTTCCGCCGCCGCGCGGAACGCCCCGGCGTCCGCCTCACGGTAGGACAGCCAGGTGGCCGCGCCGGCGGCGGACATGCGCTCGGCGTACTCGGGCTCGTCGGTGTGCGAGGGCACCACGACCATCGGCACGCCCGCGCTGAGCGCGGTCATCAGCGTGCCCGCGCCGCCTCCGTTGATCACCGCGGCGCAGGTGGGGAGCAGCAGGTTGAGCGGCACCGACTCGGCCACCCGCACCTGTGGCGGCGGCGTGGCCGGCAGCAGCGCGCGCTGGCCGGGCGCGACGGCGGCCACCACCTCGACGGGCAGGCCGCGCAGGCCCTCGATGGCCTGGTTGATCGGATGCAGGTTGTCGGTGATCTGCGAGAACATGTGCCCCCACGTGACGCAGACGCGCGGCCGCTCCGGCGCGGGGACGAGCCAGGAGGGCAGGCCGCCGGAGCCGTTGTACGGGACGTAGCGCAGCCGCGCGCGGTTGACCTCGTCGGGCTCGGTGAGGCTGGGTGGGCAGGGGGTCAGCGTCAGGTCGCCCAGGGGGTCCACGCCGGTCAGGCCGTAGCGGGCGCACAGCTCGTCCAGGTACGGCCGGTCGAAGTCACGGCGCGAGTAGTTGGTGTCGATGCCCCAGGTATGGCGGATGGCCGGGACGCCCACGCTGTGGGCGGCGATGAGCCCGGCGTACCCTCGCGCTTCGAACACGACCGCGTCGGGACGCCAGGCTCGGGCGAGGTCGATGAGGTCGCCGGCCGCCGCCTCGGCGATGCCGGTGAACATCGCCATCGACCGCTCCATGCGCGTGCGCAGGTGGTCGTCGTCGCCGGTGCCCGCCGCGGGCTCCAGGGCGACGCCCTGCCAGAACGTACGCAGGTCGACGTCGTGGCCGACGGCGACGGCGGGCAGGCCGGTGGCCCCGACCGTGGCGGTGAAGCCCGGCTCGCAGGCCACCCGCACGTCGTGGCCCGCGCAGCGCAGGGCCCAGGCGAACGGCACGACCGGGTAGAAGTGGGCGGCTGTTCCGATGGTGGAGATGAGGATCCGCATGCGCGCAGGCTGCGCCCGGACGCTGGAGGCTCGGTGGATCCGCGCTGGACCGTTCACCCCGGCCGCTCGGCCCGCCCGTGCTCGGCCCGGCCGCCCCCGACCGGCCGCGCCGGGCCGTTCAGCCGGCGGCGACGCGTTCCAGCCACGGGACGACCGCGGCGGGGGCGGGCCGGTCGGCGATCTCCTGGCGCAGGCGCGCCGCGGCCTGCCGGGCCCGCTCGTCGTGGAGCAGGCGCAGTGCGCGCTCCCGCAGCTCGGCCGGGTCGGCCTCGTCGGGGGGCAGCAGGTCGGCGGCCCCGGCGCGGACCAGCCGGTTGGCGTGCGCCTGGTGGTCGGGCAACTGCGGCACCAGGAGCTGCGGCAGGCCGGCGGCCAGGCCGGTCAGCGAGGTGCCGGCGCCGCCGTGCGCCACCAGCAGGTCGCAGGAGGGCAGCAGGGCGTGCAGCGGCGCGCCCTCGACGACCCGCACCCCCTCCGGCACGGGCCCGAGAAGCGTCCGCTGCGCGGCGGTCACGGCGACGACCACCTCGACCTCCGGCGAGGCCAGCGCCCGGACGACCTCCCCGGCCAGGAAGCGGCGGGAGTCGACGCGGGCCATGGTCGTGCCCCACGTCACGCAGACGCGTGGCCGGTCCGAGGGGCCGAGGCGGGGGGCCTGGCCGGGCCCGTTGTACGGGACGTACCTGATGGGCGTCGGCCGGTAGTCCACCTCCACCTGCACACCGGCCGGGAAGGGGTCGACCGTGGCCGCTCCCAGTGGTTCCAGGTCGTCCAGCCCGTGCCGCTCGGCCATCGGCGCCAGCAGCTCCGGCAGGAACCGGCGGGCGCGGTGGACGAGGTCGGCCCCGTACAGGTGGCGGACGGCCGGCACCCCGGCCACGGCCGCCGCGATCGAGGCGGCCCAGGCCGTCGGGTCGTGGACGATCACCTCGGGCCGCCACTCCCGGGCCAGCCGCACCAGATCGTCCACCATGGCCTCGGCGTTGGCCTGGAACATGCGCAGCGCGCGCGGGGCGCCCCCGTTCGCCGAGGCCACCGCCTCCGGGGTGCCGAAGCGGCGGGTCGGCAGCGCGTAGCCGCGGACCATGTCCACCGAGTCCACGTCGGACCCGACCCGCGCGCACGGCAGGCCGGTCCGTTCGGCGACGGCCATCAGGGACGGCTGGCAGGCCACCAGCACGTCGTGCCCGGCCGCGCGCATCGCCCAGGCCAGGGGCACCATGGCGTACAGGTGGGACGGCCACGCCCAGGCCGTGACGAGCATCCGCATCGCTCCACCAGCTCTCAGCTCAGCGCCGCTTCGGCGATCAGGTCGACCTGTCCGGGGTCCGCCGCGCACGGCAGCAGGATCAGCTCGTCGCAGCCGGCCTCGGCGTAGCCTCGGACGAGCTCGCGCAGCCGCCCGGGCTCCGTGGCCACGCCGGAGACCACCAGCTCGGCCTTGTCGCCGATGAAGGCGTAGTAGGAGCGCAGGTAGCGTTCGGCGTGCTCGCGCCCGCCGGGGCCGAGCGCTACGTAGGACAGCGCCAGCAGCCTGGGAGCCCGCGTCCGGCCCTGCCGCCGCCATTCGTCGCGCACCCGGGCGGCCAGGTCGGCGTAGCGGGAGACCGAGTTGCCGCCGCCGATCCAGCCGTCGCCGACTCGCGCCGAGCGGCGCATGGCCGCCTGCGAGTGGCCGCCGATCAGCAGGGACGGCGGGTGCGCCGGTCGCAGGCCCGTGCTCGCCTCGGACCAGGCGGCGCGCAGCTCGCGGACGACGGTGTCGAGCCGCTTGCCCCGGCCGGCGAACGACGTCCCGGTCGCGGTGAAGTCGTCCTCGCGGTCTCCCGAGGCGAGGCCCACCACCAGCCGTCCGCCGGCCAGGTGATCGAGGGTGGCCAGTTGCTTGGCCAGCAGCGTGCTGTCGCGGCAGGCGGCGATGAGGATGGTGGTGGCCAGCTTGATCCGCTCGGTGACGGCGGCGGCCGCCGTCAGGGCGAGCAGCGACTCGTAGTTGGGGTACGCGACGCGGTCGAGCGCGCCGAGCGTGCTGAAGCCGAGCCGGTCGGCCCGGCGGGCCCACTCGATGAGCCGCTCGCCGGTCACGTCCGGCACGGTCGTGGGCAGGGCGAGTCCGATGTCCATGGTCACGTGCCCCCCTCAGCCGCGATCGAGGATCCGGGCGACCACCGACCGCAGCGTGGCCTCGACGTCGGGCTCGGCGTCGTGTCGGGCATCGCGCCCATGGGGCTTGGCATCGCGCCCGGCGTCGGGCCCGGCGACCGGCTGGGCGTCGGTGGGCAGGGCGGGAGCCCGCCAGGCGACGAATCCGTCCGGGCGGACGAGCACCGCGCCCGACGCGCTCACCCCGTACGCCTGCGGCCAGCGGCCCTCGGGGTCGGCCAGTTCGGGGCCGCCGATCATCCGGACGTCCAGCCCGGCGCGGGCCGCCGCCGGGTGCCAGCCGCCACCCTCGGGGCCGGTGAGCAGCACCGTTCCCGCGCCGAACAGGTCCAGCGTCGACAGCGGCTCGCCGTCGCGGACGAGCGCGTAGTGCGGGGCCCGGGTGCCCGGCGCGCCCAGCAGCTCGGGCTCCAGCGCGGGCGGGCCGCCGGTCTCCTCGGAGAGCACGGCCGCGGAGTCGTACCGGTAGCCGAGGATGATCGCGGCGTAGCTGACGGGCTTCTCGTCGCCGTCGGCGGTGCTGGTGCGGTCGCGCATGGTCTTCATGGCGTAGTCGATGGTGTGTCCGGCGACGGCGCGGCGTTCCTGCTCGTAGGTGTCGAGCAGGGCGGGGCCCGCGTCACCCACCAGGACGGCGGCCAGCTTCCAGGCCAGGTTGTGCGCGTCCTGCACGCCGGTGGCCGCGCCGAGGGCGCCGGTCGGCGGCATGGCGTGCGCGGCGTCGCCGACCAGGAACACCCGTCCCTGGCGGTAGCGCTCCGCGAGCTGGGCGGCGACCTCGTAGCCGAGCACCTTGGCGCCGGTCCGCTCGATCTGCACCTCGATGTTGTCCACGCGCAGATCGGGCACGCCCACGGCGGCGCGGATGACCCCCACGCACCAGTCGTCGTCGAAGTCATCGGCGGACTGCGCGGCCGGGTCGTAGGGGGTGACGAACACCCAGCGGGAGCCGTCCAGCGGCATCATCCGGGTGCCCGGCTCGGGCTGGTCGAAGTAGCCCAGGCCGAGGTCCCTGCCGCGCAGCGGGCCGCTGAGGTCGGCCTTGAAGACGAGGCTGACGATGTTCTGCAGCACGCCGGGGCCGGTCACGCCGATGCCGAGCCGCCGCCGTACGGAGCTGCGGCTGCCGTCGGCGGCGATGAGGTAGCGGGCGCGGATCCGGCGCTCCCGGCCGGTGTCGGCGTCGCGCACGGTCGCCGTCACCCCGTCGCCGTCGTCGTCGAACGACGCCAGCTCGGTCGAGTACCGCACGTCGGCGCCCAGCTTCACGGCATGGTCGGCGACGATCTCCTCCAGCCGGTTCTGGTCGATGGAGCACCAGTCGCAGGGGGTGGCCTCGCTGAGCCCGGGCGCCTCGTTGCGCATCGGCATGGAGAACAGCTCGGCGTCGTCGAGCGTCCTCGCCCTGATGACCGTCTTGGTGCTCAGGTCGGAGGTCAGGGACTGGGCGGCGACGATCGTCTCCTCCAGGCCGACCGACCGGTAGACCTCGACGGTGCGGGGGTTGATCACCCGCGCTCTGGGATGGCGCAGCGTGCTGGGCTTGCGCTCGACGAGCGTCACCCGGACTCCGGCCCGGGCCAGGAACAGGGCCGCGGACAAGCCGACCACGGCCCCGCCGGCGATCAGCACCTCGGTGTCTTCGTGTGGCATGGCTGGCCTCATCCCTTCGGTCATCGGCACGGGAACCCGCCGTACCAGGGAGCAGAACAGGCGTCGCGCGGCGCTGGACGCCCGGTCGAGTTCCGCTCCAGCCTCGTTCGCCCCAGGTCCAGCGCGGCTCGAAGCGGACCTTCCAGGATGTCCCCCGCGGCGATCAGACCCGAGAGAGCGGAGCATGCCATGCGACTGGGGATCAACGTCCCGCTGAACGACACCGATCTCGCCGTGGAGGCGGAGCGGCACGGGTTCGAGGTGGCGTTCGTGCCGGAGGGGTTCCGATCGGACGCGGCCAGCGCGCTGGGGTACCTCGCGGCCAGGACCACGCGGATCCACGTGGCCGCCGGGGTGTTCCAGATTCCCGCGCGGACCGCGGCCATGACCGTGATGACGGCCGCCACGCTGGACGGTCTGTCCGGCGGCCGGTTCCGGCTCGGGCTGGGCGTCTCCAACGCGTTCATCACCGAGGGCTGGTACGGCCTGCCGTTCGGCCGCCCGCTGGCCAGGACCCGCGAGTACGTCTCGGTGGTGCGGGCCGCGCTGGCCGGCCGCCAGGTCGACCACCAGGGTGAGCACCTGCGGGTGCCGCTGCCCGGCGGGCGGGGCACCGGCTTCCGGCTGCACGCGCCGCTGGTCAACCCGCGCATCCCGATCTACCTCGCCGCCGTCGGCGAGCGCGGGCTGGAGCTGGCCGGGGAGATCTCCGACGGCTGGTTCGGGGTCTTCAGCTCGCCCGGACGGGTGGCCGAGGCGATCGGGCACCTGAAGGCGGGACGGCGGCGCGGCGACCTGGCCGGCGAGCCGTTCGAGGTCATCCCCTCGGTGTCGATCGCCGTGGAGGAGGACCCGGAGGCCGCCGCCCTGCCCGTCAAGCACCACGTGGCGCGTTTCGTCAGCCTCGGGCACCGCACCGACAACTTCTACTTCCGCCTGCTGGAGCGGCTCGGCCACGGCGAGGCCGCGGTGGAGATCCAGGACCGGGCCCGGTCCGGTGACAGCACGGGCGCGGCGGCGGCGGTGCCGTTCGACTTCGTCGACAGCGTCTCGCTGCTCGGGCCGCCGGACCGGGTGGCGGAGCGGATGGACGCGTACGCGCGGGCCGGCGTCACCACCCTCGCCCTGTCGCCCGTCAGCTCCGACCCGGCGGCGCGGCGCACGTCTCTCCAGGTCGCGGCGGAAGCGATCGGCCTGGTCGGTTCCGGCCGATGAAGGCCGGCGGACACAAGACCGACGGACACGAAGCCGGCGGACACGAAGCCGGCGGACACGAAGCCGGCGGACACAGAACAGATGAAACGGTCAGAACACAGGGAGGAAGCATGGCAGACAAGGTAGGCAGGCGGCCCGGGATGGCCCGGCGCGTGGCGCTGGTGGCGGCGGCGACGACCCTGACGCTCGGCTCGGTCGCCGGCCTGGCCGGCTCGGCCAGCGGTGACACCGAGCAGTTACGCTCGCCCGTCGGCACCTGGGCCGTGGAGATCAAGTTCGCGTCCAGCACCAAGAAGGAGCGCGCCCTGTTCGCGCTGCGGCCCGACGGCAGCTTCACGCTGGCCGACGGCAAGCGGGTCGGGCTCGGCACCTGGAAGCTCACCGCCACCGGCTTCCGGTACGCCTTCAGGCACTACAACCTCAACGCCGAAGGCGCCTTCGACTGGGAGCTGCGCGGCCTCCAGGACGGGCAGGTGACCTCGGCCGACACGTTCACCTCGTCGGGCACCGGCACGTCGGTCGACGCCGACGGCAACGTCCAGGGCGTCTTCCAGACCCAGGTCGAGGGCAGGCGTTACAGCGTCCAGGCACCGTGACGGCAGCGGGGGCGGCGCCGCGTGATCGCGCGGCGCCGCCCCTGCCGTGTTCCCCGCCGGCCGGCCGTGTTCCCTACCAGGTGACCGGCAGCCGCTCGGGGCGGCCGAACGCCGTCCCGGTGCGCCACTCCAGCTCCTCCGCCGGCACCGCCAGCTCCAGACCGGGGAACCGCTCCAGCACCGTCTCCAGCACGATCCGCAGCTCGATCCTGCTGAGCTGCGCGCCCAGGCAGTAGTGGACGCCGTGGCCGAAGGTGATGTGGTGGTTCTGCTCGCGCGCCGGGTCGTACCCGTCGGGGTCGGCGAAGACCCCGGGGTCCCGGTTGGCGGCCGTGGTGGACGGCAGCACCGCGTCGCCCGCCCTGACGAGGGTGCCGCCCAGCTCGACGTCCTCGGTGGCGATGCGCAGCGCGCCCACCCCGCCGCCCGCCTGCGACAGCCGCAGCAGCTCCTCGGCCGCGGGCGCCAGCAGCTCGGGCTTGTCGCGCAGCGTCCGCATCCGCTCGGGACTGCGCAGCAGCCGCAGCATCACGTGCGTCATCCCGGCGGTGGTGGCGTGGTAGCCGGCGCCGAGCAGCGTGAACGCGAACGCCACCAGCTCCTCCTCCGACAGCCGGTCGCCCTCGTCCCTGGCGTTGATCAGCACCATGAGCAGGTCGTCGGTCGGCCGGGTGCGCTTGGTGGCGATGAGCTCGGCCAGATAGCCGTTGAGCCGGTCGCGGGCCTCGATGACCTCCTCGCGGCGGCCCGAGTCGAAGCTGAGCATGAGGTCGGTCCACGTCCTGAACTGGTCGACCTCCTCGTACGGCACGCCGAGCATCTCGCAGATGACCATGATGGGCAGCGGCTGGGTGAGGCCGGCCACGAGGTCGGCGGGCGGGCCCGTGCGCTCCATCGCGGTCACCAGCCCCCGGGCGATCTCCTCCACGCGCGGGCGCAGCTCCTCCATGCGCCGCACGGAGAACGCGTACGACACCAGGCGGCGCAGCCTGGTGTGCTCCGGCGGGTCCATCACGATGATGGACTTGGCGCCCCGGGCGATCGGGAACACCTTGGGCGCGCCGGGCGCCGTGATCGCCTCCCGGCTGAAGCGCGGGTCGGCGAGCACGGTGCGGACGTCCTCGTACCTCGTCACCAGCCAGGCCGGGTCACCGGACGGGAGGGTGACGCGGGCGGCGGAGCCGTTCTCGCGCATCCGCACGTACTCCTCGGCCGGCTCCAGGGGGTCGGCGGCGGCGAACGGGAAGCTCGGGGGTGGTGCTTCTGCGGTCATACTTGCCTCCTTGTACGGCTACGGCACGCGGTGGGCCTCACCGGTTCGCCGTCTCGGGCCACTCGTCGTCCGGTTCGGGGCCGTCGTCCCAGGGGCTCGGCTGGTAGAAGATCAGGGACGGGTACTCCGCCCATACGCGGACGTAGGCCCGCAGCCATTCGCCTAACGGCAACCTCATGGTGCCGACCGTGACCGCGCGATCTGTGGTCTCGCTGGAGCCCCGCTGGAGCACGGGCCGCACGGCGGGTCGAGCCGCCGTCCAACGTCCGTCAAGCGCGTCGTACGACATTTCCCGCCATAGACAGCTCTTAGGTAAGACAAGGGGTGAAGATGCGGGAAATCACCATCGACACACTGGTGCGACTGCTCCGCGAAAGCGCCGGCGAGGACGAGTCGGTCCAGCTGGACGGCGACATCCTCGACACGACCTTCGAAGCGCTCGGCTACGACTCGCTGGCCCTGTTCAACACGGTCAGCGCCATCGAGCGGGAGTACTCACTCGAGATCTCGGAGGAGGAGGTCGGCGGCGCCAAGACGCCCGCGGACCTGCTCAACACGGTCAACCGGGCCCTGGCGGGCACGTCCTGAGGAGCGCGCATGTGCGGAATCGCCGGCTGGGTGGACTTCTCGCGTGACCTGACCCGCCACACGGCGACGGCCAGGGCGATGACGGCCACGATGAGTCGCAGAGGCCCCGACGACGAGGGCCTGTGGCAGGACCGGCACGTCCTGCTCGGGCACCGCCGCCTGTCGGTCATCGACCTGGCCGGCGGCCACCAGCCCATGTCGGCCGAGGAGGACGGCACGACCCTGGCCGCGGTGACGTTCTGCGGGGAGATCTACAACTTCAGGGAGCTGCGTGCCGAGCTGGTCTCGCACGGCCACCGGTTCCGCACCAGCAGCGACACCGAGGTGGTGCTGCACGCCTACCTGCGGTGGGGCGCCGACTTCGCGCGGCGGCTGAACGGCATGTTCGCGCTGGCCGTCTGGGACGTCCGCACGCAGGAGCTGGTGCTGCTGCGCGACCGGCTGGGCGTCAAACCCCTCTACTACCATCCGACCCGCTCCGGGGTGCTGTTCGGCTCGGAGCCCAAGGCCCTGCTCGCGCACCCCGAGGTGCGGCGCCGCGTCGGGCTGGACGGCCTGCGCGAGGTCCTCGACATGGTCAAGACCCCCGAGCGGGCGGTCCTGTCCGGCATGCACGAGGTCCGCCCCGGCCACCTGGTACGGCTGCGCAGAAGCGGCCTGACCAAGCATTGCTACTGGTCGATCGAGGCCCGCGAGCACACCGACGACCTGGACACCTCGGTCGCCACGGTGCGCGGGCTGCTGGAGGACATCGTCGGCCGGCAGCTCATCGCCGACGTGCCCGTGTGCACCCTGCTGTCGGGCGGCCTCGACTCGTCCGCGCTGACGGCGCTGACCGCCGACCGGCTGGCGGCCGCCGGCAACGGCCCCGTACGGTCGTTCTCGGTCGCCTTCTCCGGCGCGGAGGACATCTTCCAGGCCGACGCGGTGCGCGGCGCGCCCGACGCCCCGTTCGCCCGCGCGCTGGCGGCGCACGTCGGAGCCGAGCACCGCGAAGTGCGGCTGAACAGCGACGAGCTGGTGGCCGAGTCGGTGCGTTCGGCGGTGCTGCGGGCCAACGACCAGCCGCCCGCGTTCTGGGGCGACATGTGGCCGTCGCTCTACCTGCTCTGCCGCGCGGTGCGCGAGCGCTCCACGGTGGCGCTGTCCGGTGAGGGCGCCGACGAGCTGTTCGGTGGCTACCGCTGGTTCTTCAACCCGGCGGCCGTGGACGCCGGCACCTTCCCCTGGCTGACGCCCGGCTCGGCGCGGTACTTCGGCGGGCTGTCGCTGCTGGACGAGGAGCTGAAGGAGAAACTCGACATCCAGCAGCACCGGCTGGCCCGCTACCACGAGGCGCTGGCCGAGGTGCCCGTGCTGCCGGGAGAGGACCGGCTCGAACGGCGCATGCGCGAGGTGACCTACCTCAACCTCACCCGGTTCCTGCAGACGCTCCTCGACCGCAAGGACCGCATGAGCATGGCCAACGGCCTGGAGGTCCGGGTGCCCTTCCTGGACCACCGCCTGGTCGAGTACGTCTTCAACGTCCCGTGGGCGATGAAGACGTTCGACGGCAGGGAGAAGAGCCTGCTGCGGGCCGCCGTCGGCGACCTGCTGCCCGAAGCCGTACGGGACCGGGTGAAAACGCCGTACCCGGCCACGCAGGACCCGGCGTACGAGCAGGCCCTGCGCGACGAGCTCGGCGAGCTGACCGGCGGCGGCGAGCGCGCGGTGCCGGGGCTGCTCGACCCGGAGCGCGTCAGGAAGGCGGTCCAGCGCCCGGCGGGCCACGTCAGCCGGCCGTACGACCGCGGCAGCCTGGAGATGGCGCTCTGGCTGACCAGGTGGTTCACCGAGTACGACGTCACCCTCGACTACTGATTGCTGACTACTGAGAGGTCGCGCATGCCCGAGCCGAGTCGCCCGGTGGTGCTGCTGTTCCCCGGACAGGGGGCACAGCATCCCGGCATGGCGGTGGAGCTGTACGGCGCCGAGCCGGAGTTCACCGCGACCATGGACGAGTTCTTCGCCCTGATGGGCGAGGAGGGGGGCCGGTTGCGCGCCGACTGGCTCGGCGACCATCCTCGGGTCCCCCTCGACGACGCCTCGCGCGCCCAGCCGCTGCTGTTCGCCATCGGGTACGCGCTGGGCAGGACGCTGACGGCCCGCGGGCTCAGACCCGCGGCGCTGCTCGGCCACAGCGTCGGCGAGCTGGCGGCGGCCTGCCTGGCCGGGGTGTTCACCCTGGCCGACGCGGCGCGGCTGATGGCGGCCCGCAGCCAGGCGATGGCGACGGTCGGCCCCGGCGGCATGATCGCCGCCGGGGTGGCCGCCGACGATCTGGAGCCACGCATCGGCGCCCGGCACCGGGCGGCGGGCGTGGCCGTGGCCGCGATCAACGCCCCCCGCCACACCGTCGTGGCCGGGCCCGAACCGTGGCTGACGGAGCTGACCCGTGAGCTGGCGGCCGACGGCGTGACGACCCGGCGGGTGCCGTCGCGCCAGCCGTTCCACTGCCCGGCGGTGCGTGGCGCGGCGGAGTTGTTCGCCGTGGGGTTCGCCGGGATGTCGCTGGCGCCGCCTCGGGTGCCAATCAGGTCCACCGCGACGGGCCTGCCCGTCAGCGGGGCCCAGGCGCTCTCCCCCGGTTTCTGGGCCGGGCAGCTCGCCCGGCCCGTGCTGTTCTGGGCGGCGCTGGACGGCCTGCTCACCGACGGCGTCCACACGCTGGTGGAGGCCGGTCCCGGGAGGAGCCTGTCGATGCTGGCGCGGCGGCACGCGGCCGTGCGGTCGGGCCGCAGCACGGTGGTCGCGCCGCTGCCGGCGTCGGCCGAGGGAACGCTCGCCGCGTGGAAGGCGGCGATGGAGGAGCTGGACGCCCAGGTCGGCGAGGGAGCTCTCGGCGAGGAAGTTCGGCGAGGAAGTGTAGAGGGAGTGTGACGAGCGATGCAGATTTCACCGCTGGCCGTGCTGGTGGTGGTGAGCAGCGGAATGGTGGCGGGCGTGCTGTTCGCCGTGGCGCTGAGCGTGGTGCCGGCGCTGATGGCGATGCCCGCCGACCGCTACCTCTACACCACGACCCTCCTCGGCCGTAACTGGGACCCGGTCATGCCGATCCTCGTGCTGGGCACGGCGGCCGGCGACCTGGCCCTGGCGCTGCTACCGGGGCCGCAGAGCGCCCGGGTGCTGTTCGGGGCGACGGTCGTGCTGATGCTGGGGGTGGCGGGCGTCTCGCACCTGTGCAACGTGCCGATCAACCGGATGCTGAAGCGGATCGACCCGGACGCCGTCCCGGCCGACTGGGCCGATCCGCGGCCGCGCTGGCGGGCCTGGCACCTGCTGCGGACCACGCTGGCCGTGGCCGCGCTGACGGCCAACAGCCTGGGCGTGGCGCTCACCTGAGCGCGGCTCGTCGGCAAGTGAGGCGGCGCGGCCCCCGGTCGGGGGCCGCGCCGCCTTTCTCGGTGCGCCTGGCTCGCGGTCAGGCCGGGTCGAAGGTCTCGGCCAGGGCCGTGGTGTGCTTGCCGTCCCGGAAGAGCGGGTGGGCGAGCAGCCCGGCGAGGAACGCGGTCGTGGTGCTGACGCCGGGACCGGTGACGACGCACTCCGACAGCGCCCGCTCCATGCGGGCGATGGCCTGCTCCCGGTCGGGCGCCCACACGCTCACCTTGGCCAGCAGCGGGTCGTAGAAGGGCGAGACGCGCATGCCCTGCCGGACGTGGTCGTCCACCCGGGTGAACGGCCCGGCCGGCAGCGTCAGCGACTCGATCGTGCCGGGCGTCGGCAGGAAGCCCCGAGCCGGATCCTCGGCGTTGACGCGGCACTCGATGGCCGCGCCGTTCAGCCGGACGTCGTCCTGCGTGATGCCGGGCGTGCCGGTCGCGGCCACGTGGAGCTGCTCGCGGACCAGGTCCACGCCGGTGACCAGCTCGGTGACCGGGTGTTCGACCTGGATGCGGCAGTTGACCTCGATGCAGTGGAACTCGCCCGCGTCGTCGAGCAGGAACTCGAACGTCCCCGCCCCGACGTATCCGACGGCACGGGCCGCCTCGACGGTCCGCTCGCACAGCTCGGCCGCCACGTCCTCGGGCAGGCCGGGCACCGGGGTCTCCTCGATGAGCTTCTGCCGCCGCCGCTGCACCGAGCAGTCGCGCGCGCCCAGGTGCAGGACCTGCCCGTGGAGCCCGGCCAGCACCTGCACCTCGACGTGCCGAGCCGACTCGACGTACCGCTCCAGGTAGACGCGCTCGTCCCCGAAGACGGCCCGGGCGGCGCTGCGGGCCCGCGCGTACGCCTCGGGCAGCTCGGACGGGCGCATGGCGATGGCCATGCCCCGGCCGCCGCCGCCCGACAGGGCCTTGACGATGATCGGGAAGCCGATGCCGGCCGCCGCCTCGACGGCCTCCCCCGCGCTCGCGATCGGCCGGTGCGTGCCCGGCAGGACCGGCAGTCCGGCGGCCGACAGCACGCGCAGCGCCTCGGCTTTGTCGCCCAGCATGGCCAGCACCTCCGGCGGCGGCCCGATGAACGTCAGCCCCTCCGCCTGGCACATCTCGGCGAAGTCGGCGTCCTCCGACACGAAGCCGTAGCCGGGATGGATGGCCTCCGCGCCGGTCAGGCGGGCGGCCTGAAGGATGGCCGGAGCGTACAGGTAGCTGCGTCTGGCCGGAGGCGGGCCGATCCGCACGGCCTCGTCGGCCATGCGGACGACCGGGGAGTCCTCGTCCGCCGAGGAGTAGACGGCGACGGTGCGGATGCCCATCTCCTTGCAGGTCCGGACCACCCGGAGGGCGATCTCGCCGCGGTTGGCGACCAGGACCGTCCCGAACATCAGCTCTCCTCAAGGGCGAAGAGCGCCTGACCGTACTCGACGGCGGCGGCGTCCTCGACGAGGATCCGGGTGATCCGGCCGGCGGTGAGCGCGTGGATGGGGTTCATCAGCTTCATCGCCTCCAGGATCGCCACCTGCTGGCCGGGCGTGACCAGGTCGCCCTCCTTGACGAAGGGCTCGGCTCCGGGCTCCGGGCAGCGGTAGAAGGTGCCGACCGTGGGCGACGGGATGACCGACGCCATCGTGGCGGCGGTTCCGTTCACGGTGACCGAGGCCCCCTGCGACGCCGCCGTCACGGCGGCCCGGGTCCCGTGCGCGTCCACCGTGGCGGCGACCAGCGCCGCCCCCGAGACCACACCGTCCGGCCCCTGCCCGTTGGAGGTCGCGCCGTGGGGCGCGGGGGCTCGCCGGTCGGCAGGGCCGGCGTGGGCGGCAGGGTCGGCGGAGTCGGCGGGGCCGGCCCACTCCGCTTCGAGGGTGACCTCGCCCGCCGTCACCTTCAGCCGGCGGATCGGCCCGCCGACCGACTCGACGAACCCCACGGCATGCCGGTGCACCGCCTCGATCAGGTCTCCGTGTTCGGCCATCTCGACTCCTCGGACGAAGGGACACCAAAACTGCGGAAGCGCCGCCGCCGCGCCTCGACCAACTCGGCGACCGGCGACGGGGTCAGCTCCTCGAACGCCTGCCGTACGGCCCTGCCGACCCGCTCGGCGGTACGTGAGGCGGCCTCGTGCGCCCCCTCGTCAGGCTCCGGGATGACCGCGTCGACGATGCGGTGCCGGAGCAGTTCGCGGGCGTCCAGGCCGAGCGCGTCGGCGGCCTGCGGGGCCGCCGCGGCGGTCTTCCACAGGATCGCGGCGCATCCCTCGGGGCTGATGACGGAGTAGACGGCGTTGGACAGGGCGAGCACCCGATCGGCCACGGCCAGCGCCAGCGCGCCGCCGCTGCCGCCCTCGCCGGTGATGACGGCGACGACGGGCACGGGCAGGCCCGACATCAGGCGCTGGTTCTCGGCGATGGCCCACGCCTGTCCCTGCTCCTCGGCCTCGATGCCGGGGTAGGCGCCGGGGGTGTCCACGAGGGTGAGCACCGGCAGGCCGAGCTTGCCGGCCAGCCGCATGAGCCGGGCCGCCTTGCGGTATCCGGCGGGGGTCGGCATGCCGAAGTTCCGCTTCACGCGTTCCTGGGTGTCGTGCCCCTTCTGGTGGCCGATGAGCATCACACCCCTGCCATACAGGCGTCCGATACCGCCCACGATCGCCGGACAGTCCGCGCCCGCGCGGTCGCCGCGAAGCTCGGTGAAGTCCTCCAGGAGCAGGCCGGCGTAGTCGAGGGTGGTCGGGCGGGCCGGTTCCCTGGCCAGCCGCACCACCTCCCAGGCGGGGCGCCGCGGCAGCGCCGCCGAGTCCCGCACGAGCCCGGCCCGCTCGGCCCTGGTCGGCTCGACCTGCTCGACCCCGGCCCGCTCGGCCCGGTCAGCCCGGTCGGCCGGGTGGGCTGCGTCGCCCGTCGGGGCGCCCGTGCCGTCCGGGCGGGCGGCCGCCAGCAGACGGGCCAGGGCGCGGCGCAGCACCGGCCTGGGCACCACCGCGTCGATCAGTCCCCGCGCCAGCAGGAACTCCGCCGTCTGGAACCCCTCCGGCAACCGCTGCCGGATGGTCTGCTCGATGACGCGCGGCCCGGCGAACCCCAGATGCGCGCCGGGCTCGGCGATCAGCACGTCGGGCAGCGTGGCGATCGAGGCCGCCACGCCGCCGTACGTCGGGTCGGTGACCAGGGCGACGGTGAGAATCCCGGCCTCGTCCAGGCGGGCCAGCGCCTGACTGCACTTGGCCATCTGCATGAGCGACAGCGCGCCCTCCTGCATCCGCGCGCCGCCGGAGGCCGTCACCACGAGCAACGGCACGCGTTCGGCCAACGCCTTCTCGGCCGCGACCGTGACCAGCTCGCCGACCCCGGAGCCGAGCGAGCCGCCGACGAAGGCGAAGTCGAGGCAGGCCACCACGACGGGGTGGGACTCGATGGTGCCGGTGGCGCAGAGGGCGGCCTCACGCAGGCCGGTGCCGGCCCGCGCGGTGGCCAGCCTCTCGGTGTAGGGCCGGGTGTCGGTGAAGCCGAGGGGGTCGTCGACCGGCAGGGCCGTCTCGACCGGCTTCTCCGAGCCGGGGTCCAGCAGGCTGTCCAGCCGCTCGCGGGCGGTGAGCCTGGCATGGTGGCCGCAGCCCTGGCAGACCCGCAGTCCACGCTCGTACTTGGGCCGGAAGACCAGGTCGGAGCAGCCCGGGCAGATCAGCCAGGTGGCTTCGAGGGTGACGGTCATGAGGCGCCCTCGTGCAGCCTGGCCTCGCTGTGGTCGCCCAACACCAGGCGGGCGGGCCGTCCGAAGTCGCCGTTCACCCTGGCCTGTCGGCCGATCAGGGAGTCGCGCAGGCTGCCGCGGACGGTGCTGCCGTCGCACACCACCGAGTTCTCGATGGTGGCGCCGACGATGTCGCAGTCGGCGCCGATGCTGGTGTACGGCCCGATGCGGCTGTCGCGCACCACCGCCGAGCCGCCGATCGCCGCCGGCCCGATGATGCGGGAGCCGCTGACCTGCGCCCCCTCCTCGATGACGACCGGGCCGCGGATCTCGCAGGAGTCGTCCACCTGGCCTTTGATCGACCGCTCGGCGGTGTCGAGCACCGCCCGATTGCACTCCAGCAGGTCCTCGACGCGGCCGGTGTCCTTCCAGTAGCCGCCGTGCAGGTGCGCCTCCACCCGCCAGCCGTTGCGCATCAGCCATTCGATGGCGTGGGTGATCTCGCGTTCGTTGCGCCAGCTCGGCTGGATGCTGCGCACGGCCTGGTGGATGACCGGGGAGAAGACGTACGCGCCGATGAGGGCCAGGTCGCTGCGCGGGTCGGCCGGCTTCTCCGCCAGGCCGGTGACGACGCCGCCGGGGCCGACCTCCGCCACCCCGTATGCGGAGGGGTTGCCGACCTTGCCGGTCATCACCAGGGCGTCCGGTCTGGAGTGCCAGAACGCGTCGAGCAACGGGCCAAGCCCGTCGAGTATGACGTTGTCTCCGAGGTAGAGCAGGAAGTCGGCGCCGCCGAGGAAGTCCTGGGACAGCATGACGCAGTGCGCGAGCCCCAGAGGGGCGTGCTGGTGCAGGTAGGTGATGTCGAGTCCGAGCGCGCCGCCGTTGCCGAGCACGTCGCGGATCGTTGGTCCGTGGTCGCCCACGACCACGCCGACGTCGGTGATGCCGACGTCCCTGATGGCTTCCAGACCGTACAGGAGCACCGGCTTGTTGGCCACCGGCACCAGTTGCTTGGGGACAGTGTGGGTGAGGGGCCGCAGCCTGGTTCCCCGCCCACCCGCGAGGACGAGAGCCTTCATGGATATTCCTGCCTGACGAGGCCATGGACAAGCGCAGGCTGTCCGGCAGCGCTGGAGAAGCAATGGAGCCGCACTCGTCCAGCGGGTCGAGCGCGGCTGGAGGGGGTCAGGGCAGCTCGAAGGGTCCGTTCAGGCGTTCCTGCTCGCGGTAGCCGAGCTCCTGCTCGACCTGCTCCTGGGCGAAGAACCGGACCAGCTCATGGATGGTGTATACGATTTCATCGACGTTCTGCAGAAGCACCCGCAGGAAGTGGTTCTCCACGAGTTGCAGCAGCAGCTTGTCCACGGAGTCGGAGTCCGACTCCAGCAGGTTGGCCACGCCGTGCGCGGTGAACACCGGCCCCGGCAGGAGGCTGAGCAGGCGCAGGAACCGCCGCTCCTCCTCGCCGAGCTGCTCGTAGCTCTCCTGCAGCCGGTCCCGTACGTCGAGATCGGCGAAGACCAGCTCGTCCAGCCGCCTGCCGCTGACGATCAGGCGTTCGGCCAGCTTCTTGAGCGACCAGCCGGTGGAGGACAGGCGTGCGCCGACCGCCCTGATCGCCAGCGGCAGACGCCCGCAGAGCTGGGCGATCACCTCGGCCGCTTGGCGTTCGCCGTCGGCGAGCGGCCGGCCGATGATGTTCTGCAGGAGCTCGACGCAGTCGTCCTCGGTCGGCAGGTCCAGCCGTACGTGCGCCGCGCCGACCAGCCCGTTGAGCCCGGCACGGCCCGTGATGATGGTGCCGCTGGGCGGGCAGCCCGGCAGCAGCGGCTGAATCTGCGCGGCGGTGGCCGCGTCGTCGAGCACGATGAGCACCTTTCGGGTGGCCACCCAGGTGCGGAACGCGGCGACGCGTCCCTCCATGCCGGTCGGGATGCGGTCCTCGGCCAGCCCGGCGGCGTGCAGGAAGTCGGCCAGGATGTCGGCCGGGTCGGCCGGGTCACCGGTGCTGCCTCGCAACCGCGCGAAGAGCTGTCCGTCGGGGAAGTCCTGGCGCAGCAGGTGGGCGGCGTGCACGGCCAGCACCGTCTTGCCCACACCGGTCATGCCGCTGATCGAGACGGCCGGGGCGGTCCCGTTGCGTGGCTTGAGCAGCCCGTTCACGACCTGCTCCAGGTCCGCCCGGGGGGTGAAATCGAGAACATCGGGCGGGAGCTGCGCGGGCGGCGGCGCGGACTCCTCCTCCAGGCGGTCGGGAACGCTGATCGTGATCGTGCCCTCGGGGGCCCGCACCTCCAGCGAACTGGCCGAGGAGAGCACCGCCTGATGCATGGACTGCGCCCGGCTCGACGGCTCCACGCCGAGCTCCTCCACCAGGAGGTTACGCAGCCTCTGATAGACGTCGAGCGCCTCGGGACGGCGGCCGGACCGGTGCAGCGCCAGCATGAGCTGGGTGTGGAAGACCTCCTGCAACGGATGGTCGTTGACCAGCCTCTTCAGCTCGCTGACGGCTTTGCGGTGCCGTCCCAGCCGCAGGTCCACGTCGATCCGCAGCTCCAGGGCGCGCAGCCGGCCCTCCTCCAGCGCCGTCCCGTACGCCGACAGCAGGTTGCCGCCGGTGACGTCGGCCAGAGCGGGCCCTCGCCACAGCGAGAGGGCCTGACTCAGCAGGTCGGCCGCCGCACCCAGATCACCGTCCGCGAGCGCGGCGTTTCCGGCTGTCGTCAGCCTCTCGAAATGGAACGAGTCAATACTTTCTTGAGGCACCGCCAGCATGTAGCCGTGCGGCCTGGTCCGTAATACAGTTGACCTCTCTCCGTAACCTTCCGACAGCATATTGCGGAGCTTGTAGATATAAGTTTGAAGAGTTGACAACGCGCTCACCGGCGGGCTGTCAGGCCAAATTTCATCGACCAGCTCGGATGTTAATACGAGTGTTTGATTGCGTAAGAGAAGCAACGCGAGCACTTCTCTGACCTTCGGCGGCGTCGGGGTCAGCTCCACACCCTGACGGTCATGCACGGCCAACGGGCCCAGCACAAGGAAATCCATCGCCTTCCCAGGTTCTCAATAGGGAGACGCGACTGCCGCTCGGCAGAGCGGAGTGTCACAAAGAGTGATACCCCGAGCGCGGCAGTGTTTCGTCTGCCTTCTTGCGCTTACCACTCGTTCGTTTCCTCAGCTCCTGCCCTCCTTAGAGCTCCCCCAGTCGAACACCCGCCATGGTCGGAGTCAGCCATGGAGAGGTGCTGGTGTTCTGATATAAGCACGATCTCCATGCAGAGAAAACCATCAAGCCCTCCCGTCACGACGGAAACTATTTCCAGCCGGACTCCAGCGATCCTCTACCGATCGTGGCCACAATCGCGCGATAGCAACGGTCGAATGGAGCGTCCTATGACGGCGAAGACCCGCATCGCCCTGGTCACGGGTGCCAACCGGGGCATCGGCCGCGCGGTGAGTGACAGGTTGCACGCGCTGGGGCACCGGGTGGTGGTGACGGCCAGAGATCCGGAGGAGGCCGAGCGCGCCGCGGCGGCGCTGGGCCGTGACGCGCGCGCCGCCGTGCTCGACGTGACCGACGAGCAGGCTCCGGCGCGGGTGCGCGATCTGGTGGGCCCCGTGGACATCATGGTCAACAACGCCGGGATCCAGCTCGACTGGGGACACCCGCCGTCGGTCGTGCCCGTGGAGCTGGTCAGGCGGCAGTTCGAGGTGAACGTTCTGGGCGCCTGGCGGATGTGCCAGGCCTTCCTGCCCGGCATGGTCGAGCGAGGCTGGGGCCGGGTGGTGATGGTCTCCAGCGGCACGGGCGCGTTCAGCAACGGGCTCTCGGCGCACACGCCGGGCTACTCGGTGTCGAAGACCGCGCTCAACGCGCTGACCGTGCTCATGGCCGCCGAGACGGCGGGCACGGGCGTGCTGGTCAACGCGGTCAACCCCGGCCAGGTGCGCACGCGGATGCGGCCGCAGGCCGACCGGCTGCCGGAGCAGGCCGCGGAGGACATCGTGTGGGCGGCCACCCTCCCGGACGACGGCCCCTCCGGCGTCTTCCTGCGCGGCCGGAAGGAGACGCCTTGGTAGCCCGGCCCACCTGGGCAGCGGGCAGGGCCGCCGAGGAACCGCCGGGCGGCAGTCGCCCGGCGGCCCCGTACGTGCTGGTACGCGTGCTCCCGGTAGGTGCTGTCACGCGCGGACGAGCGCGCTGACCAGGACGTGCCGCTACGCGCGGGACGAGCGCGCTGAACGGCACCTGCCGCTACGCCCGGATCAGCGTGCTGCCCGCGTAGACCGGCAGCAGCCCGGCGGCCTCGGCCTCGCGCAGCGTCGGCGCCTTGGCGTCCTTGTCCGACAGGATCCGCGGCGAGGCCGCCCATGGCAGCGCCAGCTCCGGGTCCAGCGGGTTGACGCAGATCTCCCCGCCCGGGTTGTAGGCGGTGGAGCAGAGATAGACCACGGTGGCCTGCTCGCTGAGCGGCGCGAACGCGTGCCCCAGCCCCTCGGCGAGGTACACCGCGTGCCGGGAGTACTCGTCCAGCGGCACCGCCACGTGCTCCCCGTACGTGGGCGATCCGGGCCGGATGTCCACGATGACGTCCAGGATGGCCCCGCTCACACAGGTGACGTACCTGGCCTGGCCGGGCGGCGTCTCGCAGGAGTGCACACCTCTGATCGTCCCCCGCCGGGAGACCGAGCAGTTGACCTGCGCCACCGGCATCGGGCCGCCGGCCGGTCCCTCGACGGCGCGCTGCTGGAACATCTCCAGGAAGTGCCCGCGCTCGTCGGGAAAGATCTCCGGCTTGACGAGGAAGGACCCTTCGATCCGCAACGGTTCGACTGATGTGCTCACGGCGTCACCATCCAGACTTGATCGTGTTCACGATGTGCTCCCTGTCCTGCTCCGACAGCCACCAGCCGACGGGCAGGCACACGATCTGGTCGTGGACCGCGTCCAGCTTCGGCAGCGGCTCGGCGTACGCGGCCACGCAGGCGTGCCGGTCGTTGCGCGGATCGAGCTGGCCGGCGGCGATGCCGCCCGCCGCCAGCCGGGCGACGAAGTCGTCCCTGCGCTTCACCTTGACCGGATAGACCCAGTAGGACGGCTCGCTGCCGGCCACCGGCCGGGTCAGCTCCAGGCCGGCCACGTCCTTCAGCTCCCTGTCGTAGTAGGCGGCGTTGGCGCGGTGCCGCCGGACACGCTCGTCGACCCCGTCCAGGTTCGCCAGGCCGATGGCCGCGCTGATGTCGTTCATGTGGAACTTCAGGCCCCATTCGGCGACGTTCTGCTCGGGCCTGGGCAGGGCGCCCGGGTCGCGGTCGAGGCCGAACCAGCGCATCAGGCGGCCCCGCCGGTTGCTGTCGTCGTCGGGGAAGACGACGAGGCCGCCGTCTCCGCAGGTGATGTGCTTGATGGCCTGGAAGCTGTAGACGGCCAGGTTGCCGTGGTTGCCCAGCGGTCGTCCCGCGTACGTGGCCCCCCACGCCTGTGCGCAGTCCTCGATGATGGCCGGCCGCCTGCCGTGGCGGCGCTCGCACTCGTCGGCGATGGCCGCCACCCTGGCCAGATCAACCGGGTAACCGGCCCAGTGGACCACCATGATCGCCGTCGTCTCGGGCGACACCTTGGCCGCCAGGTCGTCCAGGTCGGCGTTGAGCGTGGACGGGTCGAGGTCGACCCAGCGGATGCGCAGCCCGGCGGCCATGATGGCCCAGTTGGTAGCCACGAACGTCAGCGGGGTGCTCAGCACCTCGCCGCCTTCCGCGCCGGCCAGCCGAAGGGCCATCTGCAGGCCGGCGGTGCCGCTGTTGACCGTGGCCAGGCGGGGGTTGCCCACCCGCGAGCGCAGCGCGTCCTCGAACTCGTCGACCTTCGCGCCCTGCCCGATGTGCCCGCTGGCCAGCACGTCCGCGACCGCCGCCGGGGCCTGCTCGGACATGGCAACCTTGAACATGGGAATCATGGCGGTCACGGTCGCAGCGGTGGTTCGAGGCCTTCTGGACGTTCGGTCGAGCCCCGCGAGTCCGCGTGGAGCGGCGCGCACCACCCGGGCTCGAGCGGTCCGGGCCAGGCTGCCACGCATGAACGCTCTCAGATGCCCGGCCCCCGCGCGGAGCGCGCCATGAACGGCGGCATCCAGGCGGAAGGGCTGGTGAAGCGGTACGGCTCGGTCCTCGCCCTCGACGGTCTCGATCTGCACGCCCCCGAAGGACAGGTGCTCGGCCTGCTCGGGCCCAACGGGGCGGGCAAGTCCACGCTGGTGCGCATCCTGGCGACGCTGCTGCGTCCGGACGGCGGCCACGCCCGCGTGTGCGGTTTCGACGTGGCCCGCGAGGCCCAGGCGGTCCGCCGGGTCGTCGGCCTCGCGGGACAGTACGCGGCCGTCGACGAGTACCTGACGGCCCGGGAGAACCTGAACATCTTCGGTCTGCTGGCCCGCATGACACCGGCGGCGGTCCGGGCCCGCAGCGAGGAACTGATCGAACGCTTCGACCTCACCCGCGCCGCCGACCGTCCGGTGCGCACCTATTCGGGCGGCATGCGGCGCCGCCTGGACCTGGGGGTGGCGCTGCTGGCCGCTCCCCGTGTGCTGTTCCTCGACGAGCCCACGACCGGCCTCGACCCTCGCGGCAGGGCGGAGGTGTGGCGAGTGCTGGGGGACCTGGTCAAGGAGGGCACGACCGCGCTGGTCACCACCCAGTACCTGGAGGAGGCCGACCAGTTCGCCGACCTCATCGTGGTCATCGACCAAGGGCGCGAGGTCGCGACGGGCAAGCCGGCCGAACTGAAGGACCGCGTCGGCGGTGACCACCTTGAGGTGGCGGTGCGTTACGCCTCCGACCTGCCGCCCGCGATGGCCGCGCTGGCCGCGGCCGGCCTCGCCGAGCCGAAGGCCGACGAGGACACGCTGCGCGTGACGGCGGTGCTGCCGGGCGGCGCGAGCCGGTTGGCGGACGTGATCAGGGAGCTGGACACCGGCGGCGTCGAGGTCGCCGACCTCACCGTACGCCGGCCGACGCTGGACGACGTCTTCTTCGCCCTGACCAGGAAGGCGGACGAGCATGACCGTGACTGACCCGGGCACCGCACCCACGAGCCTGACCGCGACCGACCTGGGCACCGCGCCCACGGGCCTGGGCCTGGCGCTGCGCGACTGCGCCGTGATGACCAAGCGCGGGCTGCTGCGCATGGGCCGCGTTCCGGACGAACTGGCCTACAACCTGGCCCAGCCGATCATCTTCGTGCTGCTGTTCAGCTACGTCTTCGGCGGCGCGATCCCGCTGCCCGGCGGCGGGCCGTTCAAGGAGTACGTCGTGGTGGGGGTCTTCGCCCAGACCCTGGCCTTCATGGGCGTCGGCACCGGCACCGGCCTGGCCATGGACATGAGCAGAGGAGTCATCGACCGTTTCCGCGCGCTGCCGATGGCCAACGTGGCGGTGCTCATCGGGCGGGCCAACGCGGAGCTGGTGCGCGCCGTCCTGGTGACCGGCGTGCTGGCGTTGGTGGGTCTGCTGGTGGGCTGGCGGACGCACACCGGCGTGCTGTCCACCGCGGCGGGGTTGGGCGTGCTGCTGCTGTTCGCCTACGCGATGACGTGGGTGGGCATCGCCATCGGCCTGTCGGTGCGCAGCCCCGAGGTGGCCAGCACGGCCGGGCTGCTGTGGGTGCTGCCGCTGGGGTTCGTCTCGAACGGGTTCGTCCCGATCGCCTCGATGCCGGAATGGCTCCAGGTCGTGGCGGCGTGGAACCCCGTCACCGCGGTCGTCGCCGCGGCCAGGAGCCTGTTCGGCAACCCGCTCGGCATGGCCGCCCCGGACCGGCTGCCGCTGGAGCATCCGGTCGTCGCCGCCCTGATCTGGTCACTGGCGCTGATCGCGATCTTCATCCCACTGTCCCTGCTCGCCTTCCGCCGCTCGGCCCGTCGCGGATGAGGACCCCGCGGCTGGTGAGAACCTCCGTGGCCCCGGTGCCGGTCATCGTGGGGATCCGGCGTGCAGAGCTTCCCAGGTCCACTGGTGTCGTGGCTGCGTGTGCAGATGCCAGTAGTGCTCGGCGATGTCGTCAGGGTCGAAGTCCGTACCCGGGGCGACCGGACCGGCCACGGTGACGCTCGCCACGTGAACCCCGGCAGGGCCGTACTCCTGGTCGAGCAGCGTGACCAGGGTACGCACACCTGCCTTGCCCAGGGAGAGGCTCACATACTGCGGCTTGGGCTCGGGCATGCCGCCCGTGATGAGGATCGTTCCGTTCCCGCGGGCCGCCATGGCGGGCGCGAGGTGAGCCGCGGCGTTGAGCGCGCCGACCACGTTCACCGCCCAGGCCTCCATGTGACCGCGTACCGACAGCTCGCCCGGCGCGTCCGCCTGGATGATCGCGGCGTTGTACACGACGACGTCCGGCACGCCGTGCTCGCGGACGACTCCGTCGAGCGCGACGTTCAGCCCGGCCTGGTCCGTGCTATCGGCCTCCAACGTGACAACGGGGACACCACTGGGAGCGACCGCCTCGGCCGCGGCGCGCAACGTCCGGTCGCTCCGGGCGATCAGCGCTATCGGCAGCCCCTCCCTGGCGAACCGACGAGCCACCGCCTGTCCGATCCCCGGACCTGCACCAATGATCACGGCACCCGACACCGACATACTCCTTGCTTCTGGATCAGCGATACTCGTGACGGTAAGCCGTCACATCCATGTGAAGGTCAAGGAGGAGGGACTCGATGCGGATCGGCGACCTGGCTCACGAGACCGGGGTGAACAGGCGGCTGTTGCGCTACTACGAGGAGCAGGGTCTCCTCAGGCCGGTCCGGCTGACCAACGGCTACCGCGAATACACCGAGGCGGACATCGCGACGGTGCGCAACATCCGCACCCTGCTCGCCGCCGGGCTCCCCACCGCTGTCATCGCCCGGGGCCTGCACTGCGTGCAAGGCGGTGACGAACTGCTCGTGCCGTCCGACTGCCCGACCTTCATCGAGGACCTGCGGCGCGAACGCGCTCACCTCGCCAAGATGATCACGCGGCTCCAGAGTTCACAGGAGATGCTGGACGCGATCCTCGACGCGGCTCCACGACAGGCAGCAGATGTGAGGCGAAAACCCGCAGGTCACGTGGCACGCTAGAACTGCCCAAGGTGGCGGCTCGGGCGCTCCGGCAGCCGCGCCGGCGAACGTCAGGTGGGCCGGGTCGCGTAGTAGCGGCGGGACTTGTCGCGGCTGCCGCAGGTGGTCATGCTGCACCAGCGGCGGCGGTTGTTCCGGCTCGTGTCGAGAAAGAGCCAGCAGCACGACGGGCACTCGCCCAGCCGCCCAAGCGGCCCATGGCCGAGGAGTTCCACCGCGGACGCGGCAACCTCCCAGAGCAGCACCCGCGCCGTCCGCGGCCCGTCCCACGCGAACCGGTAGTGCCCGCTCCCGCTCGCCCCAACGGCGCTCGGCCCAGCGGCGCTCAGCTCAACGGCGCTCGGCCCGGCGGCGAGGTGGCCGCGCGTGACGCCATCGGCGTGAACGACGGCGACGGCATCCAGGTCCGCGCGCGGTGGCCGCTCGCCGTGCGCGAGCGGCTGGAACACCCGGAACACCGCCTCCCGGAGCTCCCTCGCGGCAGGCAGCGCGACCGCGAGCCCGGCCGCGTCCTCGATCGGATGCCCCGCGGCGCGGGCCCAGGTAGAAGCCTCCTCCTCGCCGGCCAGCCAGTCGCTCCGCGCCACCGGACGGGCGTTGACCGTGTTGGCGAAGTCCAGGCAGAGCGCGTTGCCAACCAGCTCGACATCCATCACCACACCACTATCTCACCGATCAAATGCCGTTGACAGGTCAGTCCGGTAGACGCCAGGCTACAACCGATCAACACCATTTGAAAGGTAAGAACCGTCATGCGCCCCATCCCACTCGGCCGCCCGTTCAACGCGCTGTGGTTCGGCACCGGCGCCGCGAACCTGGGCGACGGCATGGCGCTGTTCGTGCTCCCGCTGCTGGCCCTCGCCGTCGACGCGTCCCCCGGCGGGGTCGCCGCCGTCACCGCGGCGCTGACGCTGGCCTGGCCGGTCTTCGGGCTGCACGCCGGCTGGATCGTCGACCGCGTCGACCGTCGCACGGTCCTCATCGGCGTCAACGTGGTCCGCGCCCTCGTACTGGCCGGCCTCACCGCGGCCCACCTCACCGGCACGCTGTCGCTGCCGCTCATCCTCGCCGGGGCCGTGCTGCTCGGCGCCGCCGAGACCCTCGTCGACACCGCGCTGACGGCGACCATCCCGGTGGTCACCGAGCCCGCCGTCCGCAACCGGGCCAACGCCCGCATCGAGGCGACCATCAACCTCACCAACCAGCTCGCCGGTCCGCCCCTCGCGGGCCTGCTGGCCGCGGCCACCCTCGCGCTGGCCACCGGCGCGAGCGCGGCGCTCTACGTACTGGCCGTCGCCGGCGTCCTGGCGATGACGCTGCGCCGCCCGCCCGTCGCGGCACGCACCGCGAGCGGCGGAGTGGGCGCGGGCTTCCGCCACCTCTGGCGGCAGCCGGTCGTGCGGACCCTCACCCTCTTCACCGCCGCCATGAACATCCCCTGGGCCGTGGCGACCGCCCTGCTCGTCGTGTACGCGGTCTCCCCTGGCCCGCTCGGCCTCAGCACGGCGCAGTACGGCCTCATGCTGACCGCGATGGCCGTCGGCGGCCTGCTCGCGTCGACGGTGGTGGAGCGGCTGCGCCGCAGGTTCGGCGTGACCAGGCTGCTGATCGCCGACGCCGCCGGCACCGTCCTGCTGGTGGCCCCCGTGGCCGCGGACGGCCCGGCGTGGAGCGTGGCCTCGGGCGCGGTGGTCGCCGGGGCGGGCTCCAGCGTCTGGCGCATCCTGGTCGCCACCATCCGGCAGAACCTGTCACCGCCCGACCTGCTCGGCCGCGTCTACGCCGCCTCGCGCGTGCTCAGCTGGGGCGTCATCCCGGCCGGCGCAGCCCTGGCCGGCCTGGCGGCCGAACTCTGGGGCGTGCGAACGGTGTTCGTCATCGCCACCGTGCTCGCCGTCGTCATCCTGGCCGCGTTCATCCCGTACGCGCTCCGTACGGACCTGTCGGCGGCGGTCGAGCCCGAACAGACCCCGCAGATCGCGCAGCCGGTCGCGTGACGGCGCCGCCTCCACGAGCGCGGCACGACCGGCCCCCATGCGCCCACATCGGCGAGGCGCCCACTGCGATCACCAAGGAACAAGGCGAGCCATGACACTGATGTCACGCTAGGCAATTGTCGTGTCACAATGAGCGACATGCCGTCCCCCCGACATGACGCCCTCGTCCAGTTGTTCAGTGACCGCCCCCAACTGGCGGTGGAGATCTTGCGCGACCTCATGGGGGTGGAGATTCCCGCGACTCCGCTGATTCGGCTGGAGGACCGCACATTCAACACACGCCCCTCAGACGACTTCGAGGCCGACCTGGTCCTCGTCCTGGGGCCACCACGAAGCCCCGCGCACGCCATCATCGTGGAGATCCAGCAGGACAAGTCCAAGGATCCCCGGCAGCTCGCCCGCTATGCCGCCGCGCTGTGGCTGCTGCTGGGCTGTGACGTCACGGTCCTGATGGTCTGCCCCGACCGTGCAGCCGCCGCCCACTACGCACAGCCGATCGACTCCGGGCTGACCGGCTATCGCCTCCAGTGCCAGGTGCTCGGTCCGGACGGCATTCCGGCCATCACCGACCCTCACGAGGCCGCGGCCAACCCAGGGCTGTCGGCCCTGGCGGTCATGGTCCACGGCGGTGATCGCAAGGTCATCGAGGCGTTCGCCATGGCGTTGGCCGAACTGCACGACGAACACGCTCCGAAGTACTATGAATACGCTTACAGCATGGCCGCGCCCGCAATACGGCGCCTTCTGGAGGAAATCATGACGTCCACCGCCTGGCCCGTGTACAGTCCCTTCGCCCGCGAACACTACGGCCGCGGCCTCGAAGAGGGCCAAACCCTGGGCAAAGCCGAAGGGAAGGCCGAAGGGAAAGCCGAGGGGAAAGCCGAAGGGAAAGCGGAAGGCAAAGCCGAAGAGGCTGCCAGGCTGGTGCTGCTCTTGCTGAAAGCCCGCGGGTTCGACGTTCCAGACGAATCACGCACCCGAATCGCCGCCTGCACCGACCTGGACCAACTCGAAACCTGGGCCACCCGCGCGGTGACCGCCCAGACCCTCCAGGACCTGTTCGACGACCCACGGGGCCAGGACCGCTAACACAGTTTGGTGGGGAAGGTGAGGAGCCGTGATGACCGAACAGCATCGGGCCGCCGCGCTTTCCCCCTCCGAGCAGGCGACCATACGTGAGCTGCTTGACGCCGACCGTCGCCGGACCACGGACCGTGTCGCCCTGCTGGGCCGCGACCGGGACGAGATCGTCACATCGTCGGCGCTGACGGCCTCCGACGACGAGCACGACCCCGAGGGCACGTCCACGGCGTTCGAGCGGGCCCACGTCCAGGCCCTGCTCGATCAGGCCCTGACTCACCTCGCCGAGCTGGATCTCGCTTCCGAGCGGCTACGCGATGGCACCTACGGGACCTGCGCGAAGTGCGGGCAGCCCATTCCCATCGAGCGTCTGAAGGTCCTCCCGGCCAGCAAAACCTGCGTGAGCTGCGCCTCCCGCCGCCGCTGATCGGGCCCCACCGCGGGACCTCGTACCGGTCTCCTGCGATGAGAACAGATCCGGCACGACCGCCGAAGGTCGTGCCGGGGATCCGATGCCTCACTCGGCGCGGGCCTTGCGCCGGTGCGACGAGAACGTCTCTTAGACGTCCTTGCACCACATCCAGCCGTGGTCCGAAATCCAGCAGCGGTACCAGCCGTCACTTGGCCTGGCCTGGGCTGCGCTGCCGAGGATGGTCAAGGAGGCTGCGGCGACCACGGCAACCGCGATGATTCGGCGGCCCGCGCGTGTGAAGCCGCCAGTCTTCTTCTCGTTCGTCATGCCCACATTCCATCGCGTCACTCTTGCAACGCCCTTAAATCTGACTTAACCCCACAACTCAGGCCACTTGCGCCTGATCAGCGACAACACACCGGCCATGCCTGGGATCGCTCATCGTCGGCTGATTCGACTTTCGCCTCCGGGACAGATCGGGCATTGACGAAAAATCCTTACATGGTACTCATAGATCGAGTCGGAAAGCTTCAAGCCTCGCTGAGATCGTTCAGAGCTCACCCAAGGAGGACGCGCATGTCGCGAAGCACGTCACCCGACCCGCCCGCCGACTTACTCGGCCCCGTCCAAGGAGAGGTCTCCTGGTTCTGCTGCGGCACCGCCTGGGGCCCGTGCAGCAGCACCGGCAAGGGAGCCTGTGGCACCTGCAACTCGGGCAGCATGCAGCATGCCTGGCCCAACACGTCCGACGCCTGCTGGGCGATCACCCGCCCTGACAGCTGCGGTGTCGGCCTGTCCCGCAGGACCTGCGGTTTCCGCCACCGCACCACGGCGCTGTGCAGCGGCGTCAGCGTCGTCACCGCCATCGCCGACTGCGGCCCGCAGACCGACCTGTTCTGCGGCGAACGGAGCTGCTGCGGCGCGACCTGCGCGAGCAACCGGCTGATCGACCTCACGCCGGCCGCGTACAGCCAGATCGCCAGTCTCTCCACCGGCCTGCGGCCGTGCGAGATCTCGGCCGCGTAGGAGGCGAACGATGCGCAGCAGAAGAGATCTGCTCAAGTCGGCCGTGCTCGGCGGTGGCGCGGGCGTCGTCGCCGCGACCGCGCTGGGCTCGCTCGGCCCCGAGGCGGCCTTCGCCACCACGGCTCCCGCGATCGAGCCCGGCACCCCCGACCCCAACTTCGCCGAGGGCCGGATCCGCTCGATCAAGGAGAACACCCTGCTCGTCCTGGGCTCGAACATGGTGTTCCACACCATCAGGGTCGTCGACGGCACGAGCCTGTGGAAGCTGGGACCGGTCGGGTTCGATCAGGCCAAGCCGGGCGACGGCCTGTACGCCAGGGGCGTACGCATGCCCGATGGGATGCTCGCCGCCGAGGCGGTGTGGCTCAACATCGTCAACATCAAGGGCCACATCAAGAACATCACCAGCCAGACCATCCACCTTGACCACAACGGGCACGAGGTGCTGTGCCACGTCGTGGCCGGCAAGTCCGTCGCCATCCACTCCGAGTCGCCGGCCACGTCGGACCTGTCGATGCTGAAAGTGAGCCAGCACGTGCAGATCCTGGGCGCCTGGCGTCCGGACACGAACGAAGTCGACATCGCAACCGTCTTCTCCCCTCACTAGGAGCCAGCAGATGCACGGGATCGCCGCGTCGCAGCCGTACGTGATCGCTGTCTTCCTCATCTGGGCAGGCCTGATGAAGCTGCTCAGCCGGCGGATGCGGGCACAGGCCGGGCAGACCGCCCTGGCCCGGCTGACCGGCGCGACGCGCGCGGTCCCGGCGCTCCGGCTCGTCGGCCTGGTCGAGCTGGCGGTGGCCGCCGCGCTGCTGCTGCCGCCGGTCCACCCTCTCGACGGCGTGGCCGCCGCGCTGCTCGCGGCCGGTTTCCTCGCCTACCTCAGCTACGCGTACGTCGCCGCGCCCACCTCGTCGTGCGGCTGCCTGGGCACGCACTCCCGCCCGGTGGACCTGCGCGCCTTCCTCCGCGCGGGCGTCCTGCTCGCCGCCGGGCTCGTGGCGATCGGGGCGGGGCCGTACCCGCCGCTCGCGCCTCTCGTCCTGCTGGAGGTCGTGATCCTGCTGGGCCTCTCAGCCGAGCTGGACCGCTACTGGCTCACCCCGTCACGCCGCCTCCTGGTACGGCTGCGCCGCCCGCTCGCCGCTCCCCCGCCCGGGGACGTCCCGCTGGAGACCACGTTGCACCTGCTCCTGCGCAGCCCAGCGTACTGCTCGGCGTCGGCCCGGCTCACTTCGGACGTACGCGAGACGTGGGACGAGGACGGCGTGCGGTTCCTGGTCTACGGCGCGCGCGAGCGGTCGGCGGTCTTCGCCGTCCCCCTCGCCGGCGACGATCCGGCGGCCATCAGGGTCGCCCTGGTCGACGAGGCGGCCCTCGCCTGACCAAGTCCCGGCTTGACCGCTTTCGCGGTTTCTGCGGGCCGCCTTTCCGGTTCTACAGGCCGCTTTCGCGTCGGCTCTCAGCGGGTCCCGCTCAGCAGGCGCCACTCAGCGCGAGTCCCGCTCAGCTACCGCTCAGCGAGTACCGGCACGCGTACGGCGCCGCCACCGCAGCAGCGCCGGCACCCAGGGAGCGACGCCGACGACGAACAGCATCGACAGCAGCGGCATCCGCCACCACCACGAGACAGTCGCCGACGGCGGGTCCGGCGTACCCGCCACCCACGGCCGTGCGGTCTTCGACCAGGCGAGGAACGCGTCGCCGATCGGTAGCAGGCCGAAGGCGTACCTCTTGGTCCACGGGGTGCCGATCGGCAGGCCGGCCAGCTCGCCGTAGTTGGCCAGCGCGCCGGCGAGCGGGGCGTCGCCGTGAACCTGGGCGGCCCCGAGGGTGACGGCGGTCGCCGACAGGCTCACGCCCAGCGGGAGCGGGCCGGAGTCGACGTCGGCCGGGCCGTCCAGGCCGTCGGGGTACTCCCGCACGGCCGGCCCAAGGCCGAGTGGCGTGACGACGTACCGGTCACGGAAGCGCAGGTACTGCTCCGCGGCGAAGGCGGGGTCGATGTCGGCGAGGAAGCGCTGGATCATGCTCTGCGAGGTGCCCCTGGCCACCTCGATCGGCTCGCCGGTGGCGGGATCGGCGCGGTGCGGCATCAGCCCGGTGCGCGGGTCGAGCCGCTCACGTACGTCTCGGAGCCACCGTTCGACGGTGCCGGCGAACCGCGGCGGCAGCAGCGTGTCGTGCAGCCGGAGCGACGCCACCGCCACCGTGGAGTCGACCGGCCAGGCCTGCTCCGGGTACGCCGCCAGGAACGGTGATCCGGAGGCGCCGAACGCCCGGCCGAGGGCGGCGGAGTCGACGGCGAACCGGCGCAGCTCAGCCGGGTCGCGCTGCCCGGCCGGTTGCAGGCTCAGCGCTCCGCCGCGCAGCCAGTTGGTCCAGCCCTGGTAGAAGACGCCGTACGGCGGGACGAGGTCGGGGCTGAACGGGGCGCGGCCGGAGGGCGAGTCCAGCCGTCGTAACGCCCAGCGGGCCTCGCCGAGCGCGACCGTGCGTCCGGCGGCCGGTTCGCGCAGGCCGAGTTCGACCCAGCTCAGGCCGTACAACGCGTGCAGGAAGAAATAGCCTTCCGGGAACAGTTGCTGCGCCTCGTCGGCGGCGCCGCCGTCCAGCGCCGAACGCAGGAACTCCAGTTGCCGCCGGACCCCGGAGGGCTCGCCGGCCGGCCCCGCCGTGGCGGGGACGACGAGCCGCACCGCGCCCGCCAGGGCGCAGACGCTGACCACGGCGGCCACCAGCCGGAGCGACCAGCGCGGTATCCGGCGCGTGGCCGACGAGATCGCGGGCATCCGCCGATGCTAGGCCCCGTCCGCGACGACGGCGACATCGTCCAGGGCCGCTTCTCCGGCCACCGCTCCCTCTCGCTGCGGTCGGGTGAGCGGCGCGGCACCCCTATCAGCCGACGAAAACGCAGAACGGATGGCCGGCCAAGTCGGCGTAGACGCGGAGGGGCTCCTCGGGATCATCGCTGCGGTCCAGCAGCAACCGGCCGCCGAGACGCAGGACGCGTTCGTGTTGAACGTCCAAGCTCTCGACCGAGTCCACGGTCAGGTCCAGGTGCAACTGCTGTGGCACCCGGTCTTCCGGCCAAGTCGCCTCGGGCAGTCGGTCGACTTGCTGGAAGGCCAGCTGCGGGGTGCCCTCAGGAGTCCTCAGCACCAGCCAGTCGCGGCCACGCTCATCGGCGCCCCCTGCCTCCGGCGGCTCGTCACCGGGCCGATAGACCAGACCCAGCAGAGATCGGTAGAACTCCGCCAAAGCCCTCGCATCGGTGCAGTCGAGCACCACCTGACAGAACGTGGGCACGCTTTCCCGGTCGACCACATCGACCACCACCCCTCGTGATCAGCCTGCCTTTCGCCGCATGGAACCTGCACGCCAGGTCGGTGATTAAACGCGAGGTGCCGGCGCGGACCGGCGGAAGTCAACGGCCCGCAAGGCGGCATGCTCACCACCGCGCGCCCCCACCTGCGCCGAGATCCACGATCTCCACGAGGAACGGGAGGTATCAGTCGCCTACGGCGACGAACCCCGAGCCGGCGCGATAGTGGGGCGACTGGTGCCGGAAGTAGGTGTTGTAGACCTGGCAGTAGCGGCCGCCCCGAGCCAGCAACGTCGCGTGGTCGCCTTCCTCCACGATCTGGCCGTGGTCGAGCACGATGATGCGGTCGACGTGCTCGATCGTGGACAGCCGGTGCGCGATGACGATCGAGGTGCGGCCGGCCAGCACCACGTCGAGCCCTTCCTGGATCTGGGCCTCGGTCAGCGGGTCGACGCTGGCCGTGGCCTCGTCGAGCACCACGATCGCCGGGTCCTGGATGAGCAGGCGGGCCAGCGCGACGAGCTGGCGCTGGCCCATGGACAGCGCCCGGCCGTGCTCGCCGACATCGGTCAGCAGGCCCTGCGGGAGGGCGTCGACCCAGTCGCCGCCGCCGACCGCGGCCGCGGCGGCGGCCACCTCCTCTTCGCCGGCGTCGGGCCTCGGGTAGCGGATGTTGTCGGCGACGGTGCCGCTGAACAGGAACGGAGCCTGCGGGACCGCGCCGATCTGCCTGCGGTAGTGGCCCAGGGAGAGCGTGCGGATGTCGTGGCCGTCGATCAGCAGGCGGCCTTCCTGGAACTCGTAGAACCGGGTGATCAGCTTGCTGAGCGTGGACTTGCCCGCGCCGGTGTGACCGACGAGGGCCACGGACTCGCCGGCCTCGATGAGCAGGTCGAAGTCGCGGAGCACGGGGCTGGCGGCGTCGTAGCCGAAGGTGACGTTCTGGAACTCGATGCGGCCCGCCAGCCTGCCGGGGACCCGCGCGTCCGTCTGGACGACCCGCGGCTGGGCGTCGATCAGGGCGAAGACCCGCTCGGACGCCGACAGGCCCTGCTGGAACTGTGACCAGAAGGCGGCGATGGACGTCAGCGGGAACCAGAAGAGCGACACGCCCTGCAGGAAGAGGTACCAGTCGCCGGCCGAAAGGCCGCCCCCGAGCACCGAGGTGCCGCCCAGCTGGACCAGCGCGACGGTGGCGAGCCCGGCCACGAGGAAGAGCACCGGGAAGATGGCGGAGAAGACGAACCCCTGCCTGAGGGTCACCCGGTAGCTCTGCTGGTTGATGGGCCGGAACTCGTCGTAGACCTGCCGCTCCTGGCGGAAGTTCTTGGCCACGGCGATGCCGCCCATGGTCTCCTGCAGGTTGGCGTTGACCCGGCTCAGCGAACGTTGGGCCGTGCGGGTGCTGATGCGGGCGAGCCGCCGGAAGAGCAGCGCGATGCCCACGACGACCGGCACCACCAGCAGGGTCAGCAGGGCCAGCTCGACGCTGCGCAGGAACAACAGGACCGTGACGAACCCCACCATCAGCACCTGGCTGATCAGGTCCATCGTGAGCGTGGACACGGTGGCGAAGTCGTCGGTGTCGGAGGTCACCCGGCTGACGATCTTGCCTGACGGCGTCTCGTCGTAGAAGGACAGGTCGCGTTCGAGCACGGCGTCGAACGCGTCCTCACGCAGGCGGAGCACGACGTCGCCGGTGACCCGCGCGCTGTACCACTGCCGGACGAAGGTGAACAGCCAGCCGAGCGCCCCGGCGAGCAGCAGCCCCGCCGTGATCCGCCACCCCACGTCGGCGATGGTGCCGTCGGCGATCGCGTCGACGCCCCAGCTGGCCAGCAGCGGCATGGCCGCCTGGGTCGCCGAGACCAGCACGATCATGACGGCCACCAGGAGCATCGACCCGAGCTTCGGCCGGAAGTAGGACAGGATCCGGCGCAGCAGATCGCGGTCGTCGTAGCTGCGGTCGTAGTCTTCGGCGTCGAGGCCGTCCATGACGAAGCCCATCAGCGCACCCCTCCTTGCTCGCTCGCCAGGACCGGCGGCTCGGTCTGATCCCGGCGAGCCGCCGACGAGGACGCCCCGGCCTGGCCTTGGCGAGCCGTCGACGAGGACGACTCGGCCGGGTCCGCGACCTCGTCGTAGTGGGCGAAGATCCGCTGGTAGAGGCGGCTGCGCTCGATCAGCTCGTCATGGGTGCCGTAGTCGACCAGCTCGCCGCGCCGCAGCAGCAGGACCTTGTCGGCCCACCGGATCTGGGAGAGGCGATGGGTGATCAGCAGCGTGGTGCGCCCGTCGAGGATGCGGCCGATCGCCTGCTGGATGCGGTCCTCGGTGGCGGAGTCGACGGCGCTGGTCGAGTCGTCGAGCACCAGGATCGCCGGGTCGGTCAGCAACGCCCGCGCGATGGCCAGGCGCTGGCGCTGGCCTCCTGACAGGGTGACGCCGCGCTCGCCGATGACCGTGTCGTAGCCGTCGTCGAGCTCGGCGACGAACTCGGCGGCCTGCGCGTCCTCGGCCGCCCTGACCACGGCCTCGCGATCGGCCCGCTGGCCGAGGCTGAAGGCGATGTTGGCGGCGACTGAACGGGAGAAGAGCACGATGTCCTGCTCGATGGTGGAGATCTGCGAGCGCAGCGAGTCGAGGTCCCAGTCGCGCACGTCGACGCCGTCGACCAGGATCCGGCCCGAGGTGACGTCGTAGATGCGGGGCACCAGCTTGGTCAGCGTGCTCTTGCCGGAGCCCGTCTCGCCGACGATCGCCACCGTCTCGCCTGGCCGCACGGTGAACGTCACCCCGCGCAGCACCGGGTCGCCCTCTCCGTAGCCGAACGTCACGTCGTCGAAGACGATCTCGCCGGTGATGGGCGCGGCGTGGCCGTCGGCCCGCTGCTCCAGCTCGGTCTCGGCGTTGACGATGTCGAGGATCCGGCGGGAGGACACGACGCCGAGCTGGACCAGCGAGAACGTGAAGATCGAGATCTGCGTCGGGAAGCCCATCATGCCCATGAGGCCCATGAAGGCCACCAACTCGCCGATGGTGATCGCCCCCGCGGCATGGAGGTGGAGGGCGTGCCACAGCGCCCCGGCCATCGCGAAGGCGAACAGCAGAGTGGGCAGATAGCGGGCCTGGACCAGGCCGTTGCGGACGAATGAGTCGCGGTAGCGGCGCGCGTAGGACCGGAACCGTAGCCGCTCCTGCTCCTCCTGCGCGGTCACCTTGATCACCTCGATGCCGCGCACAGCCTGGTTGAGGCCCGCGTTGAGGTCGCCGAACTGCTCACGCATGCGCGTGGCCACCGGGTTGAGCTGGCGCATGTAGAACCAGAGCGCGATCACGAAGGTGACCGCGAAGACGCAGGGCACCAGCAGCAGCCGCGGGTCGATCATGCCGATGAAGAAGAGCGGCACCAGGCCGTTGAGGCCGGAGTCGACGATCAGGTCGAACCCTGGAGTGACCATGATGGAGAGCTGCCGGATGTCGTTGGCCGCCCGGGCCATCAGATCGCCGACCCGCTGCCGGTTGTGGAAGGTCTGGCTCTTGCCCAGCAGGCTCACGTAGAGCTCGTCACGGGCGTCGCGCTCCAACCGCTTGGCCAGCACCTCGCTCGACAGCCGGGCGGCCAGATCGAACAGCCCACGGGCCGACACGATCGCCAGCAGCGCCAGCGTGAGCAGGCCCAGCGCGGCGCGCGGCTCGCCCCGCTCTCCCAGCACGGCGTCGAAGGCCTCGCCGGTGAGCTGGGGGACCAGGGCGTTGAGCACCACCATGACGAGCGACCCGCCGAGGAAACCGACCAGGTGGAGCGGATGGCGGCGCAGGTGGGACCAGAGCCAGCGCACCGGACCGCGCCCGTTGTAGCGCGGACCGGAAACGGAGAACTCCGAACTGCTGGTGGTCACGGCGAGCCCCCCGGCCGCAGGAAAAGAGGAGAAAGAACGCCCCTGTTCCTATCACCGGCCTCCGACAGATTCCCAACCGTTTTCGCCGGGACCGGGCCGGCGAGGTCCTGGTGATGGATGTCCGGGCAGCTTTACCCGCCTCTCAGCGGGGCAGAGGTGGTCCCCATGAAGAACTTCCTCAAAGTCGTCGTCGCGCGCTGGCTGGCACGCACCCCCATCGGCCTGGCCGTCGTCGGGCTGGCCTGGTTACTGGGACGTCGCCGCAGGCAACGCGCCGAGCGGCAGGACAAGCGCGGCCGCGGGCGGCGCTGAGCCGGGCCTTCAGGGCGCCCGCCGTTCACGGCACCCGCCGTTCACCGCAGCCGGCGGGCCCGGGAGGTGAAACGCGGACCTGGATGGGGTGATCGGCAGGGAGGTGGTGCAGACTCGTGAACATGCGGAAGATCCCTTTGGACGCGCTCGTACTGGACCACATGGAGCGCGCCACGGCGGCCACGTCGGGGCGCAGCGCCGAAACCCTCTACGGCGGCCACGAGCACGCGCTCCGTCAGACGCTCCTCGTCCTGACGGCCGGCACGTCGCTGGCCGAGCACGAGAACCCGGGCGAGGCCACGCTGCTGGTGCTGCGCGGACGGGTACGTCTGCGCGGCGGCGACGAGACCCGCGACGGGCTGGCCGGCGACCTTCTGGAGATCCCGCAGGAGCGCCACAGCCTGGAGGCCCTGGAGGACGCCGCCGTCCTGCTCACCGTGGCCAAGCGCCTGGCCTGAGCGTACCCGACGAGAACGCCCCGTCCCTGGATCAGGGGCGGGGCGTCGGGGATGCGGTCCGATGCCCACCGGGGGGTGGGCATCGGCGGGGCCGATCACTTGAGGTACGGGTTGCGCTGGACGATCGGCAGGTTGCCCAGGCCGAGCGTGGTGCCGGCGCCAGCCAGGGCCAGGCCGACCATCACGATCGCGTAGATGATGTGGTCGTCCATGAAGGGGTTGGTGGTCAGGGGCAGGGC
>NZ_JCADBK010000022.1:0-133267 GCF_059358955.1 Nonomuraea sp. CX421
GACGTCAACGCAGCCCGCAACATCGCCGCACGCGGTGAGACGGGCTGGGCAGTGAGTCACGCTGCCTGACGCGGACCGGACCGTCGAAGCCACCGACGGCCAGGAGCTGCAAGCTCAGTCCCTTCAGGGCTGAGAAGCTGACATTCTTCTGGTGACGCGGATCTTCGACTGCTTGTGGGGCAGCCGCTCCCAGTCGTCCATGAAGACGGCGTCGAGGCCGTGGCGGTCGGCCATGGCCACGAGGGTCTCGGTGCGGTAGTAGAAGTCCTCGCGCAGCACCTGGTGTTCCTTGCCCACGGTGCGGTCGAAGGTGAAGTCGAACCAGCCGCCCGCCCGCATCACCCGCCCGACGTGGGCGAAGCACTCCTCGATGACCTCCGGCGGCGAGTGCGAGAAGACGCTGTGGGCGTGCACGACGTCGAAGTGGGCGTCGGGCAGGAACGCGAAGCGCAGGTCGCGCACCGGGGTCAGGTGCGGCAGTTTGTCGTGCAGGCCGTGCTCGACGATGGTGTCCTGGGCGGCGATCAGGATGTCGGGCGAGATGTCGATGCCGTAGTAGTTGCCGTGGTCGAGATAGTCGATGAACAGCCGGCCGGCCCGCAGGTTGCCGCAGCCGATCTCGAGCATCCGGAACTCCGGCTTGAGCCCGTGCTCCCTCAGGTAGTCGAACTGCATCCGCCCGAGCGCCAGCCAGCGTTTGTGGGAGTGGGAGCCCACCGCGCCCTCGGGGCTGCGGGCGGCGTCGGACTTCATGACGGCCCGGTAGTAGGCGACGTGGTCGCGGGTGCGCAGCCGCAGCCACGTGTCACGGGTCAGCCGCCGCAGGTGCGGCACGATCTTGTGCGGATGACGCAGCGCGTAACCGGCCTGGTGGACGAGGCTGGAGCGGGTTCGAGGCATGGCGGGATCACCAGACTTGTGGAGGCGGCGACGTTCCCTCGACCGTAGACACAGGGCCGTGGGCGCTCAATCGCTTTCCGTGAGCGTCCGGTAAAAAAATCTTGACGGAGCCCGGGACGGGTCAGTGGCGCGCGGAGTGGCGGGGGCGTGCCGGGGCGGGATCGAGCTCGGCGACGAGCTCGCAGGCGCTCGTGACGGGGTCGAGCGTGTGGGCCCGGACTGCCAGCTTCCGCAGCAGCTCACGGAACAGGTCGCGCTCGTCCGCCGCCAGTGGCGCGAGCACGTGCTCTTCGGCGTGTTCGAGCCGGGAGCACAGGCTCGTCCAGGTGGCCCTGCCGTCGGCGGTGGCCAGGACGCGCTTGTTGCGCCGGTCGGCGGGGTCGGGGCGGCGCTCGACCAGCCCGGCCTGCTCCAGGTCGTCGACCAGATAGGTCATGACCGTCTTATCGATGCCGAGCCGCTGCGCCAGCGCGCCCTGCCCGCCGGGCAGCTCCTGGGCGGCGGCGGCCAGCACCTGGTAGCCGCGAGCGCCGCCGGGCAGCTCGGCGACCAGGGCGTCGGCGATGCGGACGTAGGCGCGGAAGACGACGCCGAGACTCCAGCCGAGGTCGCGGTCCAGCGCGTCGGGCACGGTGTCGGACACCGTGTCGGGCACGGTGTCGGGCTTCGCGGGCGTGGTCTCGGGCACGGCTCCAGCCTACCCGGACAGACAGTTGAACAGACCATCTGTTTGACCATTCGTCTGTTTCACATATCATTTGGCCCACCTCCGGAGGCCGCGATCGCCCCTCACTCCGGTGACACCCCACACGAAGGGACACGACAGCGATGGCGGACCACGGCCACGATCTGATGTTCGGCACATTCCTCACCCCGGCGGCCCAGCAGGCCGAGCGGGTGGTAGAGCTGGGCCAGCTGACCGAGCAGGTTGGCCTGGACCTGGTGACGGCCCAGGACCACCCCTACCAGTCACGCTTCCTCGACACCTGGACGCTGCTCTCGGTGATCGCGGCCCGCACCTCGACGGTGCTGGTCTCGCCCAACGTGGCCAACCTGCCGTTGCGCCCGCCCGCGGTGCTCGCCCGCAGCGTCGCCAGCCTCGACCTCCTCAGCGGCGGCCGCGTCGAGCTCGGGCTCGGAGCGGGCGCCTTCTGGGACGCGATCGCCGCCGTCGGCGGCCCGCGCCTCGATGCCCCACGCGGTGTCGACGCGCTGGAGGAGGGCATCCGGGTGATCCGCGCGATGTGGGACACCACGAGCAGCCCGGTGCGCGTCGACGGCGAGCACCACCGGGTCGTGGGCGCGCATCCCGGTCCCGCGCCCGCCCACGACGTCGCCATCTGGCTGGGCGCCTACAAGAAGCGGATGCTGGCGCTGACCGGGCGGGTCGCCGACGGCTGGCTGCCCAGCAGCGCCTACGCCGCCCCCGACACGCTGCCCGCACTGCACCAGATCATCGACGAGGCCGCCGTCGCCGCCGGGCGCCGGCCCGGTGACGTCCGCCGCCTGTACAACATCCAGGGCACCTTCGCCGGGCGGGGCACCGGGTTCCTGAACGGGCCGGCGGGCACCTGGGCCGAGCAGCTCGCCGAGCTCGCCCTCGAACAGGGGATCAGCGTCTTCATCCTGGCCGGCGACGACCCGGACGTGATCCGCCGCTACGCCGCCGAGGTCGCGCCCGCCGTACGGGAACTCGTCGAGAACGAACGGGCGCGCCAGTCCCGGGACGAGAGGTCCCCGGCCGAGCAGGCGCCGGACGGGCAGGCGGCCACCGGGCGCATCACCAACGACATCATCGGCGAGCGGGCGCCGCGGCCGGTGACGGCGGTCGTCAGGACCGGGGCGCTGCGGGTCACGCCGACGCCGGACGACGGCGTCCGGCTCAGCGACGTCCGGGTGTGGGACGAGAGCGCCCGCCCGACCGGGCCGGCCCCCGATCCGGAGCGCCGCTACACGCCGCACGAGCAGGCGGCCGGGCAGCACCTTGTCGACGTGCACGACCACCTGCGCCAGGAGCTGCGGGAGATCCGCCGGCTCGTCGAGAAGGTGACCGCCGGCACGATGGACGTCGGCGCCGCCCGCTCGCACATCAACACGATGACCATGCGCCAGAACAACTGGACGCTCGGCGCCTACTGCGAGTCCTACTGCCGGGTCGTCACCACGCATCACACGATCGAGGACCAGAGTCTGTTCCCGCGCCTGCGCCGCGCGGACCCGGCGCTGGCGCCGGTCGTCGACCGCCTGGAAGCCGAGCATCGCGCCATCCACGACGTCCTCGACGGCGTCGACCGGGCCCTCGTCGCGCTCGTCGGCGAACCCGGCGGGACCCAGGCGCTGCGTGACGCCGTCGACCTGCTCACCGACACGCTGCTGTCGCACCTGTCGTACGAGGAGAGGGAGCTCGTCGAGCCGCTCGCCCGCCTCGGCTAATACCAGGTTTGACTTATATAAGCAGGACCTGAAACACTCGGGACGTGCACGCATTCGACGTCCTCGGCGATCCGATCCGGCGCCGGATCCTGGAGCTCCTCGCCGACGGCGAGCTCAGCTCAGGCGAGGTCACCGCCGTCATCCGGCGCGAGTTCGGCATCTCCCAGCCGGCCGTCTCCCAGCACCTGCGGGTGCTGCGCGACAACGGGTTCGCCACGGTGCGCGCCGAGGGCACCCGGAGGCTGTACGCCGTGGAGCCCGGCCCGCTGCAGGAGGTGGACCTCTGGCTGGAACGGTTCCGCGGCTTCTGGGAGCAGCGCCTGGACGCGCTGGCCACCGAGCTGGCGCGGGGCAAGCGGGAGCGCCGGACCAAGGGCGCCCACTCGAGAAACGAGAATCCATGATCGACATCATCAACGAGCTCAACCGGGCCCGCCGCGAGGTGAGTGACGGCGCCGAGGTCAAGACCATCGTGGTGAGCCGCCGCTACGACGCCGCGGTGGAGGATGTGTGGGACGCCTGCACCGACGCCGAGCGAATCGGCCGTTGGTTCCTGCCCGTCACCGGCGATCTCCGGCTCGGCGGCCACTACCAGCTCAAGGGCAACGCCGGCGGCGAGATCCTGCGGTGCGAGCCGCCCCACCTGCTGAAAGTGTCCTGGGTCATGGGCGAGGCCCCCGGACTGTCGGAGGTCGAGGTGCGGCTGACGGCCGAGGGCGGCGACGCCACGCTCTTCGAGCTGCGCCACACCGCGCAGGTGCCGCCGGAGATGTGGTCGCACTACGGTCCCGGCGCGGTCGGCGTCGGCTGGGACCTCGCGGTGCTCGGCCTGGGCCTGCACCTGGCCGGAGGCTCCATCTCCGATCCGGACGCCTGGCAGCGCACCGACGAGGCCCGCCGGTTCATGACGGCGAGCGGCGAGGCGTGGGGCGAGGCCTTCCAGGCGGCCGGTGCCCCTCCGGAGCAGGTGGCCGGCGCGGTCGCGCGCACCCTCACGTTCTACGTCCCTGAAAATCCCGAACAGGAGTAACACCGATATGTCGCAGAAGATCACCACGTTTCTCATGTTCCAGGGCAATGATGCCGAAGAAGCGATGACGTACTACATGTCGCTGTTCGACGACTCCGAGATCCTGTCGATCAGCCGCTACGGCGCCGACGGGCCGGGCAAGGAGGGCACGGTGCAGCACGCCCTGTTCACCCTCGCCGGCCAGCCCTACATGGCCATCGACAGCAACGTGAAGCATGACTTCGGCTTCACCCCGTCGATCTCGCTCTACGTCAACTGCGCGTCCGCCGACGAAATCGAGCGCCTCTACGCGGCGCTGCTCGACAAGGGCGGGGCGCTGATGCCGCTGGACTCCTACGGCTTCAGCACCAAGTTCGGCTGGGTCAACGACCGCTTCGGGGTCTCCTGGCAGCTCAACCTGGCCTGACGCCCAGCGCCGCCGTATGCGACCGATCCCTCCAGGAGCGGCCGTCATAGGGTTGGCCCCGTGCCCCGGTTCGAGATGCTCACCCATGTGGCCGCCTCCCCGGAGCGGGTGTTCGAGGCGTCCCTGTCGGTGGAGGTGCACATGACCTCGTTCGGCAGGTCGGGGGAGCGGGCTGTGTCGGGGGTCACCTCCGGCCTGCTCACCCTCGGCGACCAGGTCACGTGGGAGGCCCGCCACTTCGGCCTCCGGTGGCGCCTGACCTCGCTGATCAGCGCCTGCGAGCCGCCGTCCTTCTTTGTCGACGAGCAGACGGCGGGGCCCTTCCGGCGTTTTCGCCACGAGCACCGGTTCGCGGCCGACGGCGACGGCACCCTCATGCGGGACGTGGTCGAGTTCGCCTCCCCCTTGGGGGTGCTGGGGGCCGTGGCCGACGCCGTCGTCCTGAGACGCTATCTGACGCGGCTCATCAGCGTGCGCAACGACCACCTCAAGGCGTTCACCGAAGCGGAGACGTCCTGACATTGCGCCGTACCGGGGGAGTCGCTGGTCCGCGGAGTGGAGGAGCTGCCGCCCACGTCTCACCGGTGCCGTCACCCGCTCGCGTCACGCCCTGCCAAGACAAGGAGAACCCCGTTGAAAGATCCCGTGGAGGGCGCAACACCGGGCCCGGCGAGCGAGCCCCCGCTGGTAGGCGCCCTCAAGCTCCCCGACGGCTCCTGGATCCGCGGCCGCGGCCTGCGCCGGCCGCCGCCGGAGGGGCCGATGCCCGACTTCGGCCTCTACCTCGGCTCCGGCCGGCTTCGCCGCCGCCACGAGAGCGGGCTACGGTGGCCGCACGCGTGGATCCAGTGGCCCGACTTCCTCCTGCCCAGCGACCATGACCTGGCCATCCGGCAGATCCGCGAGCTGCACGAGCGGGCGCGGGCGGGTGCTGCGGTGGAGGTCGCCTGCGGAGGCGGCATCGGCCGCACCGGCACGGTCATCGCCTGCCTCGCCGTCCTGGCCGGTCTCGACCCGGCCGACGCCGTCGCCTGGACGCGCGAGCACCACCACCATCGGGCCATCGAGACCCCGTGGCAGCGCCGCTGGGTGCTGCGCTTTCCGTAGTTTCTTCACCCCAGGGGCGGAGAACGCGCCCGTCAATCCTGTGCGACGGCCTCCTTGAGGAAGACGATGCCGTCGATGGTGTCGAGCTGGGCCGGGTCCAGCGGGAAATAGGCGAAATGGTGGGAGACGCGCGGGGCGGGCTTGGTGACGGTTTCGGCCAGGCGGCGGGCGTCGACGAGGGAGCGGTCCCACGGGAGCGTGGACAGGATGTCCTCGACGGTGTCCGGGGGCGGGGTGTTGCCGTCGATCGCGCCGAAGGCGGAGGCCAGGAAGGCGTACCGGTCGCCGAGGTGCGCTCCGATGATCGCCCCGGCGCTCCACCACTCCAGCACGTGGTCACCGAAACGCATGAGGCTTCTGGGCCGCTGCAGGTGGAGGTTGTGGGCGAAGACCAGGACCGGGCCGTGCTCGGCGGCCGCGCGCAGGTTGGCCGCCATCATCGCGTCTCGCAGGGCCGACAGCCGGCCGATCCGTGCCGGGGACGGGTCGGCCATCCCGTCGTGGTAGCGGAGCAGGCCGGTGGCGGTGCGCCCGTACAGTGCCGCCCGCTCCCTGTCCGTCGCGCTCATGCGTGGCGTCTGCGTGTCGAGCAGCGCCACCAGGTCGTCGGCGATCAGCCGCAGCCGCTGGGCGTCGGCGGACCGGCCGATCGACTGGGACGGGTCCATGACCGTGGCCTCGTTCGTCCATCGGTCGTCCGGGCCGAGCAGCGTGTCGAGCGTTTCCCTGGTGCAGGGGAGCGGGTCGTCGAGGAGGGCGTGCAGCGAGGTGAGCGCCTGGCGCGGGCTCTCGGCCCAGTACTCCAGCGGGCCGTCGAAGCCGAAGAACCGGAGCTTTTCGTCATGCTCGGCGTTGTACGCGCGCATCCAGCGTACGAGCTCGCGGTTGGCCGGTGAGGCGCCGAAGCTGTGGCTGAAGCCGCGTTCCATCACGTCGTCGAGCGTGCCCGCCCCCGTCGTGATGTGGTCGTCCACCACCAGGCCCCTGAGGCAGTCGCTCTCGATGGCGAACGACCGGTAGCCCTCGTGCTCGACCAGATGCCGGAAGATCTCGTTGCGCAGCTCGCCCAGCTCACCCACGAAATGCCTGGCCTCGCCCAGGCCGAGCAGCAGGGGCTTGGCGGGAAGCGACCGCAGGAACGCCGAGACACCCGCGCCATCGAGCGGCCGGGCCATGTCCTTGATATCCATGCCTTAGACGGTATCGTTGAACACTCCGTGTAAACTTTTCCGCGAAATCCTCCCTTCTGCCGCAGTCAACCTTCAATCGGTGATGCATCCATGAGGCCAGTGGACCTGGCGCGCGAGCACGGCCTGTCCACCCAGGCGATCAGAAACTACGAGGACGCCGGCATCCTGCCCGCCGCCCAACGCACCGTCCACGGCTACCGCACCTACACGCCGCTGCACGCGGGGGCCCTGCGCGCGTTCCTCGCCCTCGTGGCCGGGCACGGTCACCAGACGGCCACGTCGATCATGCGGGCGGTCAACCGGGGCGCCGTCGAGGACGCGCTGCGGCTCATCGACGAGAGCCACGGCCAGCTCCTTGACGACCGCCGCACCCTCCAGGCCGTCGAGGACGCGCTGCGGGATCTGGCGCCCGTGCCGCAGGAGCGCGGCGACACGTTCATCGGCCCGCTGTCCAGGAGGCTCGGCATCCGCCCTGCCACCCTGCGCAAATGGGAGACGGCCGGGCTGGTCCGGCCGCGCCGCGATCCGCTGACGGGCTACCGGGTCTACAGCGCGGCCGACGTACGGGACGTCCGGCTGGCCCACCAGCTGAGGCGGGGCGGCTACCTGCTGGAGCAGATCGCCCCGCTGATCGCTCAGGTTCGCGCCGCTGGAGGCGTCGCTCCGCTGGAATCGACCCTGCGTGACTGGCGGGCCCGCCTGTCGGCCCGGGGCCACGCCATGCTCAAGGGCGCGGCCGACCTGGACGCGTATCTCCGCGCCGGTTGAGACCACCCGGAACCATGCTCAGGTCTCTTGCGTCAGCAGCTTTCTGCCTGTCGGCCTGAAATGCCATGACACTACCGTGAGAATGAGAAGAAACAGCGCCGGAAGCAATTGATACCAGGGGTCATCTGAGGCGATATGCGAGAACATCCCCCCGGTAAGGAGGAAGAAGATGCCCGCATAGGCCCATTCCTTGAGCAGTGGATATTTGGGGACAACGATCGCCACCGCTCCTAAGAGCTTCCATGTGCCCAGCATCGTGAGAATATAGACGGGATAGCCCAGCTCCACGATGCCCCAGGCATACGGTGGCGCCAACGCCCCCTCGCCTTCGGCTCTCAACAATTGTTGAGCCCCGGAACCGATCAGCCCCGACGCGAGGCCCAGGGTGGAAATCCAATAGACGATCTCTCGGCTGCTTGCCATATCGCTTCTGCTCCTTGTCGGCTGACTCTGCTGCCTGCACTCGGACAAACCTTGCTTGTCTTGATGCGGCGCGCTCGTCACGTTATTGCGCGTTGATCGGCCGACGCTTCTCGATTCTTGACCGATCCGACCCCGGCCGGCCGGCCGTGGAACGTGATCACGATGGTCTTCACGGGCCGGTCATCAGGACGCCTTCGCTGGGGTGAGGGGTTCGGGATGGGCAGGGGTGTGGGCGCGGCCAGGCAGCAGCGAGGTCGCGGCGAGCACGGCCGCGATGAGCGCGCTGACGAGCCAGAAGACGCCGTGGAAGCCGGTGATCACGTTCGCGGCGGTCTGCATGATGAGGGTGACCAGGGCGATGCCGAGCGCGGCGCCGAGCTGGTTGAGCATGTAGAGGACCGAGCTACCCTGCGCGACCAGCGGTCCGGGCAGGCTCCGGTAGAGCGAGCCCATCGTCGGCGCGCTGAAGCAGCCCATGCCCAGGCCGATGGCCAGCGCCGCCAGTACCGGCCACGCCTGAGCGGTGCCGGCGTCGATCCGGGTGAAGGCCAGGGCGCTGAGCCCGGCCACGAGCGCGCCGACGGCGGCCAGCTTCCGGGCGCCGATCCGGTCGGACAGCCGGCCCGCGAGCGGCATGGCAATGGCGCCGCCCAGGCCCGCCGGCGCCATCAGCAGCCCGGCGGCGAGCACGCCATGGCCGTGGGCCTGCTGGTGGTACAGCGGGAGCGCGAAAAGGGTCGCGAAGTTGGCCAGCCCGCCCAGTCCCATGATGGTGACGCTGGCGGTGAACCCTCGGCTGGCGAACATCCGCACCTCGATCAGCGGTGGCGTGCGGCGGGCACCGAACGCGCGCAGGACATAGCCGGTGATCAGGACGATGCCCGCGGCCAGCGGCAGCAGCGCCTGCCAGGCGGTGACCGCTCCGTGCTCGGCCGTCTGCGACAGGGCCAGGACGAGCGCGGCGAACCCCGGCGCGAGCAGGGCCAGTCCCAGGACGTCGAGCCGGACCGCCGGATGGCGTCCGGCTGGCGGGTCTGCCGGCAGCACGCGTACGGCCAGCAGGTAGGCGATCAGGCCGACGGGCACGCTGAGCAGGAACATCCACCGCCACGATAGGCCGCCCAGCACGGCGCCGCCCGCGACCGGGCCCAGGACCGGGCCGAGCGACAGCACCACGCCCATCAGGCCCATGACGCGCCCGGCGCGCGCCGGTCCGGCCGCGCGGGCCAGCAGGATCAGCACGAGCGGGTCGAGCATCCCGGCGCCGAAGCCCTGCAGGGTGCGGGAGGCGATCAGGCTGCCGGCGTTCCAGGCGAGCCCGGCGGCCAGCGACCCGGCGATGAACACCGCCAGGCCCGCGAGCCACAGCCGCCGTCCGCCGTAGCGGTCGACCGCCCACGTGGTGAAGGGAATGGTGGCGGTGACGGCGAGCAGGAAGCCGGTGGAGGCCCAGCCGATCGTGGCGAGCGAGGCGTCCAGGGCGCTCGCCAGCGTCCTGGTGGCGACCGCGGCCATCGTGCTGTTGAGGATGCCCAGCAAGCCGCCGAGCAGGACGACGCCGATCAACGCCAGCAGTGGCCGGCCAAGACGGCCATCGGAAGAGGTTGAACTCATGGGTTCAAACTAGTTGCCTGACCAATCCAACACAACTCATTCGTTCATCATGCTGAACCAATGAGTACAATCGAGGCATGGTCAGCGCACGCGGACGCATCGACAAACGGCAGGCGATCCTGGACGGCGCCTTCACCGTGTTCGCCCGTCAGGGCTACGCCCAGGCCTGCGTCCAGGAGATCGCCAATGAGGCCGGCGTGGCCAAACCCACGGTGTACAACCACCTCACCGACAAGGCGACCCTCTTCCGGCACGCGATCCAGGCCGCGGCCCAGAGCGTGCTGGACCAGCGGCTGGCCGCGCTGCAACCGCTCACCGAGCCCGGCACCGACCTCCGCGCCACCCTGGAGGAGGTCGGCCACCACCTGGTGCGCCTGCACGCCGACGACCGCTCCTGCGCACTGCGGCGCCTGCTGTACGCGGAGCTCACCCATTTCCCCGACATCCTCGACTTCGCCGTCGAGAGCGGTCCGCACCGTCTCAGCCAGGCACTCGCCGACCGGATGGCACGACTCATCCTCAACGGCCGCCTCCGCGCCACCGACCCCGACCAGGCCGCCGAACACTTCCTGGCCCTGCTCGTCGGTCCGCTGGAGGCACGCTCCCACATGGGCACCCGCCAGATCGGCGACACCGAACTGCGGGAGATCGCCTGCGCCGCCGCCGACACCTTCCTCCGTGCCTTCGGCGCTGAGAACGCGAACGCACGGCAGCCCGCCGAGTAGCCTCCTGAGCGAAGGGCGAGCCGGTCGGTGCCGGCGCCCGAATCCGGTCCGATCCTCCCCGGAGGCCGCATACCTGGCCTAGCTCGACCGCTCGCCGCTGAGCCTCGGCCCCGCCCCGCCTCGGCCTGGGTCCTCCCGCCGGCACTCGCGGACGAGCAGCTCGCGCGCCCGCCCGGCGGCCGAGGCGGCGAGCGTCTCCAGGGCGGCCACGTCCACGCCAGGGGCGGGCTCCAGCCCGAGCGGCGCGAACTCCACGTCCGGCGGCGGGGGGTCGGGCAGCGGCGGCACCCCGAGCGCGAACGCCGCCCCGGCGAGCGTGCCCGCCGGGGCGGCGGCGGAGGTTGAGGGGGCGGCGGAGGCGGCGGGCCGCCGCAACGCGCCGACCAGCTCCCGCTCGCCGCGCCCGCGCAGCAGGAGCAGCACGAACGGGTCCGCGTCGAGCAGCCAGGACGCCTGATAGCAGAGCGCGGCGGCGTGCTGGCAGGGGTGGCCCCAGTCGGGGCAGGAGCACTCCGGTTCCAGGTCGCCGAGGGCGGGCAGCAGCGGCACGGCCGCCTCTTCGGCGGCTGCCACCAGGTCGTGCGGCATGTCGCGGTCGAGCAGCGCGGCCAGGTGCCCGGCCTTGGCGGCCACCTGGTCGAGGAACCGCCGCCATTCGTCGTCGGTGAGCCGTTCGACGTGGACGACGGTGTCGTAGTCGTTCTCGGTCAGGGCGGCGATGCGGCCGGGGCTGACCGTGATCGGGCCGACCTGCCCGGTCTTGGCGTAGGCGCGGCCCTTACGCAGCAGGACCTGGTCCAGCGAGGTGTCCTCCAGGGCCTTGATCCAGGCCCGGCCCCACCAGCTGGTGGCGAAGCGGGCGCCGGCCCGCTGCGGGGGGAACGCGGGGAATCCTCTGGCGTCGTTCAACGGAGCTCCACGAGTTCGGCGAGTTCGGCGTCGGTCAGTTCGGTGAGCGCGGCCTCGCCGGAGGCGAGCACCGACTCGGCCAGGGAGCGCTTGGCGGCGAGCATGCCGGCGATACGGTCCTCGATCGTGCCCTCGGTGATCAGGCGGTGCACCTGGACGGGCCGGTTCTGGCCGATGCGGTGGGCGCGGTCGGTGGCCTGGTCCTCGACGGCCGGATTCCACCAGCGGTCGTAGTGGATGACATGGTCGGCGCGGGTGAGGTTGAGCCCGGTGCCGGCGGCTTTGAGCGACAGCAGGAACACGGGCGCGTGGCCCTCCTGGAAGCGCCGGACCATCTCCTCCCGGCGAGCCACCGGTGTGCCGCCGTGCAGGAACTGGGTGGCGACCCCTCTGGCCGTCAGGTGCCGCTCCAGCAACCGGGCCATGGCGACGTACTGGGTGAACACCAGCACCGCGCCGTCCTCGGCCAGGATGGTGTCGATCAGCTCGTCGAGCAGCTCCAGCTTGCCCGAGCGGCCGGCCAGCCTGGGAGCCGTCTCGTGCAGATACTGGGCCGGGTGGTTGCAGATCTGCTTGAGGCCGGTCAGCAGCTTGACGATCAGGCCGCGCCTGGCCATGCCGTCCGCGTCCTCGATCCGCGCCATGATCTCGCGTACGACGGCCTCGTAGAGCCCTGCCTGCTCGGTGGTGAGCGCCACCGGCCGGTCGGTCTCGGTCTTGGGCGGCAGCTCGGGCGCGACGCCCGGGTCGGACTTGCGGCGGCGCAGCAGGAACGGCCCCACCAGCCGGGCCAGCCGCTCGGCCGCCGCGGAGTCGCCCGACTCGACCGGCTTGGCCCACCGTGACCTGAACCGGCCCAGCGGCCCGAGCAGCCCGGGGGTGGTCCAGTCGAGGATGGCCCACAGCTCCGACAGGTTGTTCTCGACCGGGGTGCCGGTCAGCGCGACGCGGGCGCCGGCGGGGATCTCGCGCAGCGCCTTGGCGGTGCTCGATGCGGGATTCTTGACGTGCTGGGCCTCGTCGGCCACCAGCAGGCCCCACGGGTGCGCGGCCAGCTGCTCGGCGTCCAGCCGCATGGTGCCGTACGTGGTCAGGACGAACCCGTCGTCGACCAGCGCGCGGGCGGCGCCGTGGTAGCGGCGGACCGGCACGCCGGGCGCGAACCTGGCGATCTCCCGCTCCCAGTTGCCCAGCAGCGAGGCGGGACAGACGACCAGGGTGGGCCCGCTGCCGCGCCGGTGCAGGTGCAGGGCGATCAGCGTGATCGTCTTGCCCAGGCCCATGTCGTCGGCCAGGCAGCCGCCGAGCCCGAGCGAGGTCATCCTGGCCAGCCAGCGCAGCCCCCGCAGCTGGTAGTCGCGCAGGGTCGCGGCGAGCCCCTCGGGCGGGCCGAGGTCCTCCGGCTCGGCGAGGCGGTCGCGCAGGTCGCGCAGCCAGGCGCTGGGCTCCACCGCCACCGGCTCGTCGCCCAGCTCCGCGAGCTGGACGGTGCCGGTCAGCGCGGCGCCGAGCGCGTCGAGGGCGGTCAGCGGCTTGAGGTCACGCTGGCGGGCCTTGCGGGCCAGGTCGGGGTCGATGAGCACCCACTGGTCGCGCAGCCGTACGACCGGGCGGTGCGCCTCGGCCAGCCGGTCCATCTCGGCCGCGGTGAGCGGCTCGCCGCCGAGCGCGAGCTGCCAGTCGAAGCTGGTCAGGTGGTGCCCGCCGAGGAACGACGGCAGGTCGGACGGGGCGGCGTCGCGTCCGCCGACGACGGCGCGGGCGCTGAGACCGCGCACCATGGACCGGGGCCAGTGCACCTCCACCCCGGCGGCGGCCAGCCGCTCGGCCGCCCCGGCCAGCAGCTGCTCGACGTCGCCGTCGGACAGCGTGAGCTCGTCGGGGACGGCGCTGTCGAGCAGCCCCGCCAGGGGCGGCCAGACGCGGGCGGCCCGGCGTAGCGCGACGGTGACGTCGATCCGGGCTCGGTCGCCGAACCCGGGATCCCGGCCCTCCCACAGGTCGGCGGCGTCCACCACGAGCGACGGGTCGGCCAGGCTGTGCAGCTGGACGACGGCGCGGAACTCCCCGGCCGGCGGGTCGTCGGCCTCCACGCGCAGCGACAGCCGCACCCCGGAGTCGAGCCCGGCCGCGACCTCGTCGGCCCACCCGCGCAGCCGCGGCACCTTCACCGGCCTGGTGCCGGCGAACGCCGCCGTACCGGTGGCGCGCACCGCGCCGGGGGAGCGCGGCATCGCGTCGGCCACCGCGTCGAGGAACGCCCGCACCAGCTTCTCCGCGTCCGGCAGCACCGCCTCCTCCGCCGCGCCGGCGGAGGTTTCGACGGGTACGGCACGCGCCGTGGCGGGCATGGCGCCGGCCAGTTCCCTGACGCGCTGGACGTCGGCCGCGTCGAACGGCCCCGCCCGCCAGGAGTCGTGGTCGCCGGCGCTCACCCCGGGCAGGATGCGTCCCCGGGCGACCAGTTGCAGCGCCACCAGCGCGGCGGCGCCCCAGAAACGGGCGGCGGGGTGCGCCCGCTCGTCGCCGCGCGCTCTGGCCAGGGTGGCCACGGCCTCGGCCACGGGCACCCGGACGGCCGCGGCCTCACGGACGCGCAGCGCGCCGTCGTGCTGCTCGACGACTGTGACCGTCGCGTCGCCGCGGGGGTCGAGGAAGGCCATCCGGCCGGTCCTGGGTGGGTCACCCGGCTCGAAGACGACGGACCGCTGTGCCAGATCGATGGGAGAGCTCACAACCGTACAGTGTACGGTACGCGGGCGCCGGGACGCGGCGGCAGGAAATCACATCGAGAGATCAGCACCTACCTTTACACTGCTAGGATTCCAGCGATATCTTACTACGACATCGCTTTGCGCCCCTATGGAACGAGGTGACGGCCGTGCGTACCACCGAGTCACTCGTGGGAACGCCAGACAAGCTTCCGGCTGACGCGGTCAGGTTTCTCCAATCAGACGGACGGCTCACCGGCCCCGGACACTCGATGACCACTGAGCAACTGGTGGACGCCTACACGTGGATGACGCTGTCCCGCGTCGTAGATGAGCGGGCATTCACTCTGCAACGGCAGGGTCGCCTCGGCACCTTTTCCCCGACCAAGGGCCAGGAGGCGTCCGTCGTGGGCTCCGCCATGGCACTCACGGTCGGACAGGACTGGATCGTTCCCCAGTACCGCGAGCTGGGCGCGTGCCTCGTCCATGGGCTACCTCTCGACCTGTGGTTCATGTACTGGATGGGCAACATGTCCGGGGGGCGGATCCCGGACGACGTGCGCATCCTCCCCGTACAGATCTCCTTGGCAGCGCAGCTTCCCCATGCGGTGGGCCTGGCGTGGGCTCGACGACTGCAGAACCTCGACGACGTGGTCATCGCGTACTTCGGTGACGGAGCGTCATCCGAAGGGGACTTCCATGAGGCGCTGAACTTCGCCGGTGTCCTTCGTGTACCGGTGATCTTCTTCCTGCAGAACAATGGCTGGGCCATCAGCACCCCACGCAGCGCGCAGACGGCAGCCACTTCGTTCGCCTGCCGCGCCCAAGGTTACGGAGTCGCCGGCGCGACGGTTGACGGCAACGACGTGGTCGCCGTGTACGAAGTGACGAAGGAAGCCGTCGCCCGGGCCCGAGCCGACGAAGGTTCGACACTCATCGAGTCGATCACCTATCGACTGGGCCCCCACAACACCGCGGACGATCACACCCGATACGTCGCGGAGGGCGAGATGGAGACGATGGCGGAGTTCGACCCGATCATCCGCCTTCGAACACACCTCATCTCGCAGGGCCTCTGGGACGAACATCGCGACACCGAGCTGCTCGCCGGCCATGCACGTCGAGCTCAGCACGCCGCGGTGACCGCAGAGACCAGGCGACCGCACTACTCACAGGTCTTCGATCACGTCTTCGCCAGGCCCACCCCACGCCTTGCTCGACAGGCCGCTGAGGCGGAGAGACGTCACGGCCAGGAGCCGTCATGACGACGATGAACATGATCGAGGCGATCAATCTCGCGCTTCGGGAAAGCATGTACGCCGACGATCGTGTCATGGTCCTGGGCGAGGACGTCGGCCAGCTCGGTGGCGTCTTCAGGGCGACGGCGGGACTGCAAGCCCAGTTCGGGCGTCACCGGGTTGTCGACACCCCTCTGGCCGAGGGAGCGATCATCGGCACCGCCGTGGGCCTCGCTGCCGGCGGGATGATTCCCGTGCCGGAAATCCAGTTCCTGGGCTTCGCTCATCAAGCGTTTCATCAGATCGCCGGTCAAGTGGCGCGCTTTCGCCACCGCTCCCAAGGTCGCTATCCGATGCCGATGACGATTCGAGCGCCATTCGGTGGCGGCGTCCGGACGCCTGAGCTGCACTCGGACGCTCTCGAAGCGCAGTTCGCCCACTGCCCGGGGCTGAAGGTCGTGGCACCCTCGAATCCGGCGGACGCGCGATCTCTGCTCATCGCCTCGATCATCGACCCGGATCCCGTCCTGTTCCTCGAGCCGCTCAAGGGCTACCGGCTCGTCAAGGGAAACGTGTCCGAGAGCGCTGGCAGCGACACGATTGGATCCGCCCGCACGGTACGTGTCGGAGACGATGTGACCATCATCGCGTGGAGCGCTTCGGTGCAGTTGGCGGAGCAAGCGGCGGTCCGGGCAGGCGAGGAGCTCGGTGTCTCGGTCGAGGTACTCGACCTTCGGTCACTGATTCCCCTGGACGTAACGAGCATCGCCACCGCTGCAGCCAAGACCGGCCGCGTCGTGGTCGTACAAGAGTCGCCCGTGACGGGGGGATTCGCGAGCGAAGTCATAGCCACCATCGTCGAAGAAGCCTTCTACGACCTGGAGGCTCCCGTGCAACGTGTAGGCGCCCCCGACGCTCCCTATCCCTTGCCCGGCGTCGAAGAGATCTACCTACCGTCGGTCGATGCCGTGCTCGCGGCCATTCGTGAGGTGACCAGCGAGTGAGCCTCTACGAGTTCAAGCTGCCCGATGTCGGCGAAGGGCTGGAAGAAGCCGAGATCATCGAATGGTACGTGCGTCCAGGTGACACCGTCGCGTCGGATCAGGTCGTCGTCTCCGTAGAGACAGCCAAATCCGTCGTCGAGTTGCCGATTCCGGTCGGAGGACGCATCGCGACCGTGTGCGGAGACGCTGGGACGGTCGTTCCAGTCGGCGGTGTTCTCGCGGCCGTCACGACCGATACGGAGTCCGCCGATGTGCTCGGCCTGACCGTGGCGGAGGCCTCAGCGCTGGGTAGGGGCGAGGCGACAACCTCGCCGGCACAGAGCACTGCCGCGCGCGGACAAGGGGTGGCACCTCGAGCGCTGAGGATCAAGGCGTCGCCCCTGGTCCGGCGCATGGCCAAAGAGCGAGGAGTCGACCTCGGCGTAATCACCGCTTCGGGTCCCCACGGTCGAGTGACCCGAGCGGATCTCGAGCGCCACGTTGCCGAGGGATCGGCGACGGCGCGGCCGCCGGCCGATCCTGCCATCGAGCGCCAGAGGCGAACCGAACCGGATGGAGAAACTTCCTCGTCCGTCCCGTTCCGCGGTGTACGAGCGCGAATCGCCTCGGTCCTCACAGAATCGAGCAAGACCGTTCCGCACATCTACGACTGGCGAACCATCGACGCTTCAGCGTTACTGGACTTGAAGCGACGCCTTGCGGGGATGCAACCGGAAGGTCATCGCCTGAGCCTTGTGTCGTTGCTGGCGCGCATCACTCTCGCCGGACTGAGAAGGCACCCCATTCTGAACGCCAGACTCGATGTCGCGGCGGGGAGGATCCACGTCGACGGCGGCGTCGACCTCGGACTCGCGATAGCCGGTCCCGAAGGACTCGTCGTGCCAGTGGCCAAGAACGCGCACGCGATGACGCTCACGGATCTCAACGACGAGCTGAGACGACTCACCGACGGGGCGCTCGATCGGACACTCCCGGTATCCGACATGGGCCGGGCCACCTTCACGTTGAACAACTTGGGACCGCTCGGCGCGGACCACGGGTCACCATTGCTGCGCGTCGGAGAAGCGGGCGCGGTGGCGTTCGGCGCTGTTCGGGATGGCGTCGTGGCAAGAGAGGGACGAGCAGTCGTCGTGCCCACGATGGGGCTCACCGTCGTGGGTGACCACAGGGTCCTCGACGGCTCGGATCTCTGCGCGTTCACGAACACCATCGTCCGGTTCATCGAAGAGCCGGATCTCCTCTTGACGGAACTCTGAAGGAAAAACTGTGGTTGTCGGAGAGGTCGCTGAGCGCGCCGAGTTCCTGGTGATCGGCGGTGGTGCCGGCGGCTATGTCGCGGCTCTGCGGGCGGCAGAACTTGGCGCAGAGGTCGTCCTGGTCGAGCGACGCGGTGTCCCAGGTCTGGGAGGAGTCTGTCTCCACGAAGGGTGCATCCCGTCCAAAGCGTTGATCGAGTTCGCCCGTCAGGTCGAATGCGTGCATCAGCTCGCAGCCGGCCGGCTCGCTGATTGGCGTCCTGACGTCATCGGGGCGTGGGAGCGGCGAACTGTGGCGTCCGCTCGGCTGGCCGAAGGCATCGCACGGCGGATGAAGGCCCTCAACATCACGATCGTCGATGGAGAGGCCCGCTTCAACAGAAGGAAACGCGTTGCGGTCCAGCAAGGCAACGGAGTCAGCTTCATTGACTTCGAGCGATGCGTCATCGCCACCGGCAGCCGTCCGCGGCGACTGCCCCTCCTGCCGGTCGACGGCGACCGAGTGGTCGACTCCACGGGCGCTCTCGATCTCCGGGTGCTGCCGGGCCGGATGGTCATCGTCGGCGGAGGTTACATCGGACTCGAACTCGGAACAGCCTACGCCAAGCTTGGCGTCCAGGTAACCGTCGTAGAGATCGGTCCGCAGTTGCTTCCAGGCCTCGAAGGTGACCTGGTCCGGCCAGTCAGGAAGGGGCTTCGCAAGCTCGGCGTCGACATCTTGTTGTCGACGCGACCGGTCGAGTTGACCAGCGAGGGTCTGCTCATCGCCGGCGAGGAGGGTGGTCAGCAGGTCATCCCTGCCGACATCGTCGTCGTCACTGCCGGCCGAGTTCCCAATACGGACGATCTCGGGCTCCACATGGCCGATGTCCCGGTAACCGATGATGGGCTCATCGTCGTGGACGCCAAGTGTCTTGTCCGCCCCGGTCTCGCCGCGATCGGCGACGTGACCCCAGGACCCGCATTCGCGCACAGGGCCAGCGCTCAGGCCATCGTGGCCGCGGAGTCGCTCCTCGGGCACCCGACAGAATTTGACAACGCGACAATCCCGAGCGTCATCTTCACTGACCCAGAGATCGCGACAACAGGTCTCACCCTCGATACCGCCCGGTCAATGGGGATCGAGGCGCGGGCTGTCACCGCGAGCTTGAAGGCGTCAGGGCGGGCGTCGGCGCTTGACACCGACGGGTTCGCTCGCCTCGTCATCGACCCTGACCGTGACCTTGTCATCGGCGCACAGGTCGTGAGCCCTCACGCGTCAGACGTCATCAGTGAGCTCACGCTCGCAATCGAACTTGCGGCAAGTCCGTGGGACATCGCGTTGACGGTGCATCCGCACCCGACTTTCAGCGAGTCCTTCCATGAGGCCGCCGTCGCGGCCACGAAGGCACCGACACGTCGGAGGGCTGTATGAGCTGGGATTTTTCCACCGAGCCGGAATTCGAAGCGTCCTTGGAGTGGATGCGCGGGTTCGTACGTGAGCACGTCTTTCCGCTCGAACTGCTCGATCTTGATCGACGCCAGTTGAAGCTCGTCGTATCGCCGTTGCAGGAGGAGGTGAAGGCGCGTGGTCTCTGGGCCGCGCATCTGCCGCCTGAGTTGGGTGGGACCGGTTTCGGGCAGTTGAAGCTCGGTCTGATGCACGAGATCATCGGGGAGTCGCCGTTGGCTCCCTACGTCTTCGGCAACAACGCGCCGGACTCGGGCAACAGCGAGTTGATCGCGTTGGCCATCAGGGAGACGGGTCGCGAAGACCAGGCCGGGCGCTGGCTGAGGCCGCTGTTGTCGGGCGACCTGTCCTCAGCCTTCAGCATGACCGAGCCGCACACGGCCGGGTCGGACCCGCACTTGCTCCAGAGCACGGCGGTTCTCGAGGGTGACAGCTGGGTGATCAACGGCCACAAGTGGTTCACCACGCACGGTTCGAGCGCCGACATCTTGATTGTGATGGCGCTGACGGACCCGGACGCCGCGCGCGGCAAGAGGCACTCCATGATCATTGTGCCCGCGGACACGGAGGGCGTAGAGGTAGTACGTGATATCTCCACCATGGAGCACCCGTCTCCCCATTACGGCACGTTCTGGGCCCATTCCGAGGTGCGGTACAGGGACGTCCGAGTTCCGGCGGACAACCTCCTAGGGCAACGGGGAGCAGGATTCCGGCTGGCGCAGGAGCGGTTGGGGCCGGGGCGCATCCATCACGCGATGCGCTGGCTGGGACAGGCGAACCGGGCGTACCGGATCATGTGCGAGCGGGCCGTAAGCCGGACCGCGCACGGCGGGCTGCTGGCCGACAAGCAGTCGATCCAGAACTGGATCGCGATGAGCAAGGCGGAGATGCACGCCGCTCGGTTGATGACCTTGCATGCCGCGTGGACCATGGATCAGGCCGGTGCATCGAACGCCCGTGTCGAGATCTCTATGATCAAATACTTCGGCGCCCGTGTCCTGCACGATGTCATCGACCGCGCCATCCAGACGTGTGGTTCTCTGGGCTATTCCGCAGACCTGCCGCTTGAAGCGATGTACCGGGCCGCCCGGTCCGCCCGCATCTACGACGGCCCCGACGAGGTGCACATGCAGTCGGTAGCCCGTAGTGAGTTGAAGAGGTTCACGGCATCGGTCTTCCCCCAAGACCACGTGCCAACGCGCCGCGCGAAGGCGGTCGCGCGTTACGGCGACCTGGTTGTCGGCTACCGGGATGAAGCGGCCGGCACGTGAATCTTCGTCCTGAGAACGTGCCGCATGACGGGCCAGGAGTAGCTGGAGAAGCCGAACATGAAGCGGATCTGGCCAGGAACGCCCTGGAGCTGAAGGCACTGCTGGTCGCCGCCGGGCACGGGGTGCCCGGCGCGCTGCGACTCGAACGCATCGAGGCTGGAATTTCGAACGAGACCTACGTGGTCCGAGGAGTCATCGAGCCCCGCGGAGGATCCATCCCAGCCGCGGGCACCTGGGTCTTTCGCCGTCCACCACGGGACCATGTTCTACCGACTGCCCACGACATGGAACGCGAGTTCAGCACGCTGCGGTTTCTGGCTGGACAGCGCTACGCGGCTCCCAAGCCGCTGTTGCTCACCAGCGCTTCCTCGTCCTTGGGTAGTTCCTATGTCATGTCCTGGGAAGCGGGCCGAACCCTTGTGTCCGCGCGAGACACCGCACTGCTCACGCCCGCCGAACGGGCACGGGCCTCCTATGAGTTCATCGGCGCCTTGGCTCGGCTGCACCAGTTGGACGTCACCACCTATCCACGCAGATCACGATCGACGACGCCGTTCGTCGCCCGGCAGCTGTCCTTGTGGCGACGCCAATGGGAGGCCAGCGATCCGCCACCCGGACTGACCCGGGCCTTCGATGATGTAGCCGCCAGGCTCTCACCATGGGCGGAGTCTCGATCGGCGGGGACGGCTGCCGTCCTGGTCCACGGCGACTATCGCCTGGACAACACCATCTTCGACGACGACTTCCAGGTCCGTGCCGTACTGGACTGGGAGTTGGCCACCGTGGGCGACGCGTGGTGCGACCTCGGCTTGCTCCTCGTCTATTGGGCTGAGGCCGCCGACGACGAACGCGCGCGCATCGGCATCGCCGAGGGAGCCACCCAGCACCCAGGCTTTCCCACCCGTCACGAACTCATCGAGTACTACGCGTCCGTCGGCGCCACCCCGCCCGACGATCTTGACCATTACACCGCCGTCGGGTACCTCAAGCTCGCCGCGATCTTTCAAGGAATCCACGCACGACTGCGGATCCGACCTCAGCAGGGTGAACGATTTTCCACCATCGCGGACGCGATCCCACGGCTTCTCTCGCTCGCTGGCCAAGCATGTGGATAGGCGTTATCGGAAGCGACGGAGAATGTGCGCGTTGATTGATCCGATGTGGTCTCGCATTGCTCGCTCGGCTTGAACGGGATCATGGGCTTCGAGGGCGGACAGGATGGCAAGGTGCTGTTCAAACGATTCCTTGTATCTGCTGACATCATTCCCGACCAGTTCCTTGATGCCGCGGTCCACCTGGTTGCGCACCGTGGCCAAGATCTGATCCATCTTGCTGTTGTCCGCCGCCCGCATGATGCTTCCGTGCAGGGTCGAATTCAGCTCCTTCATTGTTGCGATATCCGATGCAGGATCTGTTCCCAGAGACGCCTGCCCCTCATCAAAAGCCTTCCGGATCCCGGCGAGCTCCGTGTCGGAAATTCGGTCGGCGGCGAGCATGGCCAAGTAGCCTTCGACGGCCTCTCGCACCTCCAGGGCCTCCCTTAGCTCCAGGTACGAGAGATAGGGAATGAGATATCCGACGTGCGGAATGGGCAACACCAGGCCCTCGTTCTCCAGCCTGAGGAGCGCCTCCCTGACCGGGGTCTTCGACATCCCCAGCCTTGAGGCCAGTTCCGTCTCCGAAAGCCGGGAACCGGCCGGGAGGTCGGAGAGAATCAACTTGACAAGCCGCTCGTATGCCACGTCGGCAAGTCGCGGTCTCGCAGCACGCCCAGGTGACTGGACCGAACTTTGTCTGGCCATTGAGTGCTCCTTACTAAAACGGGTCAACTCCGCCGAGACCGACGAACGCGCCGCTCTGTGTGCGATATCAGGACAATCCGACACAGGACACGTTCATGTATCGTCGACGCCAAGAATAGATACCGCCAAGATATCACGGAGCTTGCAACGAGTTAGAAGAAGTACAGCCGACTCAAGGACACAGTGTCCGCTGGATCAGAGCCGATGAGCTCACCATCGAGAGTGACCTGGCCGGTGTCTTGTCGCACACGCACCTCGCCGAGGCGGTCGTTGCGGATCATGCTTGCGGGCCCGATGCCTCGAGTGCCGAGGACGGCGACGCGGCGACGCCGGGTGGTCATGACGTCGTTGCCGGCTTGAGCGGCCGCCTGGCTGACGAACGCCACCGACAGGTCTGCCGGCGTGGCGCCGTGCGCGCCGAACTGCGGGCCGAGCACGAGCGGTTCGGCGCGATCGATGGCCGCGTTCGGATCACCGGTCACGCCGTACGCGGGAAATCCCGCCTTGAGCACCAGCTCGGGCTTGGCCGCGAAGTAGGAGGGCTTCCACAGCACGATGTCGGCGAGCATGCCGATCTCCAATGAGCCGACCTCGTGAGCCAGCCCGTGGGCAAGGGCCGGGTTGACGGTGAGTTTGGCGAGGTAGCGCAGGACCCGCTCGTTGTCGTGGCGCGGGTTCTCGGCTCCGAGCTGGGCCTTCATCTTGGCGGCCATCGCGAAGGTCCGCCGCACCGTCTCGCCGGCGCGCCCCATGCCCTGCGCGTCGGAAGAGGTGATCGGGATGACTCCCAGGTCGTGCAGCACGTCTTCCGCGCCCATCGTCCCAGCACGGATGCGATCACGGGCGAGCGCGGCGTCGCCGGGCAACTCGGTGTTGAGCAGATGTACGGCTGCGATCATGTCGAAGTGTTCGGCGACCGAGTCGCGCCCGAAGGGGAGTGTGGGGTTGGTCGAAGAGCCGATGATGTTGGCCTCGCCGGCCAGGCGCAGCACGTTGGGGACGTGCCCACCACCGCACCCCTCGATGTGGAAGGCGTGGATGGTGCGCCCGGCCAGCACCGCGAGGGTGTCCTCCACGCAGAGGGCCTCGTTGAGGCTGTCGGTGTGCAGGGCCACCTGCACGTCATGCTCCTCGGCTACGCGCAGCGCGGTGTCCAGCGCCCGGGGATGCGCGCCCAGGTCCTCGTGCACCTTGAATCCACACGCCCCACCCTGAGCAAGAGCTTCGACGAGGGGCGCGGGATCTGAGGAAGAACCGCGGGCGAGGAAGCCGATGTTCACCGGCCAGGCGTCGAAAGCGTTGAAGGCATGCCGTAGCGCCCAGGGCGAATTGACCCCGACTCCCCAGACCGGGCCGAACTCCTGGCCGATGATCGTGGTGACGCCTGAGGCGAGGGAAGCCTCCATGATCCGCGGTGAGAGCAGATGCACGTGCGTGTCGATCGCGCCCGCGGTGGCGATCAGGCCCTCGCCCGGCACGATCGCCGTTCCGGTGCCCACCACGACGTCCACGCCGCCGAGGGTGTTCGGATTGCCGGCGCGGCCGATCCCGGCGATGCGCCCGTCCCGGATGCCGATCGACGCCTTGCGGACGCCCAGCATCGGGTCGATCAAGACCACGTTGCTGATCACAAGATCGCATGTGGCGTGGACGGGTGCGGCGAGCAGGTGCATCCCGTCCCTCGCGGTCTTGCCGAATCCGACGACGAACTCCTCACCCGGTTCGGAGGCGTCGTGTTCGACCTCGACCACGAGCCCGGTGTCGCCGAGGCGAATCCGGTCGCCGTGCCGCGGTCCGTAGCTGGCGATGTATTCCTCTGGGCTCAGCGGATTCATCGGCGCACCGCCGGAGTCAGGCGCGCCGCCACAACGCAGGGGAGCCGCTTGCCGTTTCTCATGTCCGGTCCCATCCGTTATCCAGGTAGCCCAACGCGCGTGCGCGTCGCAGCGCCCGCTCGGGTGCGCCCGGCGCGTCCAACGGCCCATCGACCAGTCCGGCGAAGCCGATCGCGACCCGTGCGCCGGCGATCGGCGTCAGCGCCACGTCGATCGTCCGGCCCGCGTCGAACCGGATCGTCGACCCGGCAGGCATCGCGGCCCGGAAGCCATAGGCGGCCGCGCGGTCGAAGGACAGCTTCTGGTTGACCTCGAAGAAGTGGAAGTGCGAGCTGACGCTGATCGGCACCGTGGCGGTGTTCGTCACGGTCACGGTCACGGTCCCGCGGAGCACCGGTAGCGGAGCGTCCCCGGCCATGATCGCGCCGGGCGCCTCCTCGGCGAGGCTCACGCTCTGGATCGGTTCGTTGACCACCACCAGGCGGGTGCCGTCGTCGAAAACGGCCTCGACGGCGACCTCGGTGAGCACATCCGCCACGCCGGGTAGCACATCGGCGGCGGTGAGGACGGTGCGGCCGACGCCGACCGCTTCGGCGATCCGGGCGCCATCACGCGCCGCCTCGCACACCGCGTCGGCGATGAGCGCGGTGGCCTCCGGCACGTTCAGCCGAAGCCCGCGTGCACGGCGAGCCCGGGCAAGTTCGGCCGCCGTGAACAGCAGCAGCCGATCACGCTCACTCGGGGTCAAGCGCATAGCGGCCTCCCTCCACCCGCGGCCAACGCCGCGGCCTCGACGGAATCGATTTCTGTAGCAGGCATCTGGTCCTACCTCATCAAGCTCTAGTCCACCAGCGATACTTGTGGCATACTAGCGACGTCGCACCAATATTCTACCTCTCCCGGTGATTACCAGGATCGGAGTTAGCAAATGGTTGATGACCAGAACCTCGCCCCCGTCGCGATAGATCACTTTCCTCCGCTGGGTGCGACCATGGCCGAAGTCGAGGCGATGCTTGACGGCCTTCGCGCACAAGATCCAGACGTACGCCGAGGAAGGTTCGGCATGTTCTCGCTGCGCGGGAATGCCGACATCCAAGATGTGGCGCACCGAGGATACGAACGGTTCTTCAGCTACAACGGTCTATTTGCTCGCATGTTGCCGAGCATCGGCCTGATGCAGCAAGAACTACTGTCCAGTTGGGCCTCTCTGTTGTCCACGACCCCCGAATGCGGCGTGTTGACCTCGGGTGGAACGGACAGCCTTTTCAACGCGGTGCACTCCATACGAGAGTGGGCACGAGAGCATCGACCGGGAGTGGAACCCGAGATAATCGCGCCGTTCTCCGCGCACGCCTCTTTCACGAAGGCGTGCCATTACCTGGGCGTCCGGCTTGTGCGAGTTCCTCTGGATGGGGAGTACCGCGTCGACCTGGAGGCGATGGAGGCCGCCATCACCGACAGCACGGTGGGGCTGATCGCCTCTGCGCCGGCGTGGCCGCATGGCGTGTACGACCCGATCGGCAAGGTCGCGGCGCTGGCAAGAAAACGTGACCTGTGGCTGCACGTCGACGCCTGCGTCGGTGGCTGCCTCACTCCTTTCGTGCGAGAGCTCGGATATGCGGTGCCTGAATTCGCATTCGAGCACGAGGGGGTCTGTTCGGTCAGCCTGGACCTGCACAAGTATGGATACGCACCCAAACCGTGCTCGGCTTTGTTCTACGCCGACGAGGACCGCAGGCGCTACCAAGGATTCGCCACCGAGGAGTGGTCGAACGGTCCGTACAAGACGGATGCCTTCGTCGGATCGCGCCCAGGGGGAGCGGTAGCGGGGGCTTGGGCAGTGATGCGTTTCCTTGGCCATGAGGGATACCTGCGTACGGCTCAGAGAACGATGTCGGTGCGTGATCAGATCCTGGCCGCCATCGAGCAGATCCCCGAACTTCATTCGGTCGGAAGCGAGCTCTCGCTCGTGACGATCGGGTCAGCCGAACTCGACATCAAGGTGGTCGGGCAGGGTCTGGCCAGTCGCGGCTGGTCGCTGTTCGGTGTCAGGCACCCGGAGTTGCTCCACCTGACGTGCGACGCGGTCGATGACGAACTGGTGGCCGAGTTCATCGCCGACCTGGTCGACGTCACCGGTCGCGTCTCAGCCGGAGAACTGAACGAGCGCGGCGATCTCAGATACACCTGACACAACCATCACAAGGTCAGGTTGGAACGACTCGACCTACCAACGAGCGGCAGCAGGCTCAGTGAGTGGAGGCAATCACATGTTTGACGATCGAACAAGGGGCGTCGCGGGAACGGCCTCGCCCGGTGGCGAGGGATTCACTCGCCGAGCACTGCTGTTCAGAATGGGCGTCGGCGGCCTCGCGTTGGCCGGTCTGCCGGCACTGCTCGCGGCGTGCGGTGAAGGATCGGAATCCGGCGAGGCCAAGGACACCTTGCGCATCGGCCTGACCTCCGAGATGGATTCGCTCAACCCCTTCGTGCAACAGAGCGCCGCCGCCGTCATCGCGACGCACCTCATGTTTCCCACGTTGACACGTCAGGAAGGCAGTGAGTTCACCCTCAAACCTGATCTGGCGGAGAGATACGCGGTCAGCGATGACGGCAAGGAGATCACCTTCACGCTCCGTACCAACGGCAAGTGGTCAGATGCCAAGCCGATCACCGCGGAGGATGTCGAGTTCACGATCAACACCCTCGTGCGCCTGAAGAGTTCGGCTGCCGCACTGCTCGCTCAGTACGTCGTGGGGATCACCAAGGCGGTCGCCAAGGATGCCAAGACACTCGTCGTCAGCTACAGCAAGCCGATCGCGAATGCGCTGGCACTGCTCTCCCGCGTGGTGATCCTGCCCAAGCATGTGTGGACGGCCCCGGCAGCCGGGGACGGTGCCGGCCTGAAGAGCTTCACGTTCGACGAGAAGGTCGTGTGCGGCGGGCAGTTCGTCCTGGAGAAGTACACGCCGAAGCAGATCGTGCTGCTCAAAGAGCACCGGGATTGGTACGGCGCCAAGCAGTCGATCACCACCCTCGGTTTCCTGACCTTCGGTTCGCCGGACGCGATGCTCAAAGCGCTGGAGACCAGTCAGATCGACGCGGTGGCTCTGCTTTCGCCCAGCGCGGTGGGGGCCGGCGTGGACAAACTGCGGACCAAGAACATCAAGGTCGAGCAAGCGCCCGGGTTCGTCATGAACAACCTGTACTTCAACGTCAATCCCAAGAAGACGAAACATCGGGAACTGCTCGACCCGAGGGTACGGAAGGCGTTGTCGCTGGCGATCGATCGCGAACGCATCGTGAAGGTGGTGCTGTTCGCGATGGGCCGGCCGGGCAGCTCGCTCGTCTACCCGGCAATGGGGGACTGGCATGACTCCAGCATCACGCCCGACCCCTTCGATGTCGCGGCGGCGAACAAAATCTTGGACGACCTCGGCTACAAGCGTGGGCCTGACGGAATTCGGGTCGCCGACTCGGAGCCGATGTCGTACACCGTCAACCTCGCCAGCGGCCTCGCAGGTGGCAGCCGGATCGTGCAGATCATCAGCAGCGGCTGGGAGCAGGTCGGTGTGAAGGTGACCTCCCGCGCACTGGACGCGAGCGCGATGATCGATGCCATCAGCGCACCCGATGGCAAGTACCTCACCAACGATGTGGCCGTCTGGGGATTCTTACCCGCCTCCCCGGACCCGTCGGCGGTGCTCGATCACTTCGTGACGGATTCGATCGGCGGCTTCAACAACTGTCATTACAGCGATCCCGAGTATGACCGTCTCTACGTCGAGCAGAACGCCACGCTGGACGCGGCGGCTCGCCGGGAGATGGTTTACCGGATGCAGCGCATGTTCTTCGATGCCCGCGCGATGCTGGCCCTGTGCTATGTCGATGCGCTCTCCGCCTCGGGCTCGAAGTTCACCGGCTATCACATGTCTGGCTTCGGGCCGTTCAACGCGATCTCGCGCGATCAGTTCACTGACATCCGCCCAGCCTAGGTGTTGGCACCAGTGACGAACATAGGCAGCGCGATCGTACGCCGCATCCTGAGTGCGGCGGTGCTGGTCTGGGCAGCGATCACGTTCAACTTCTTCCTCTTCCGTCTGGCCCCTGGAAACCCCACCGCGCAACTCAGCCGCGTCCCGCAAGGCAGCGTTGCCCTCCAGGAGCAGCTCAATCGCGAGTTCGGGCTCGATCGCCCGATCCTCGTGCAATATTTCCGCTATCTGGAACAGCTGGGCCAAGGCAACCTGGGTGTCTCCTTCGTCAACAAGCAGCCGGTCCGCGGCAACCTCGTGGACGCCATCGGGAACACGTTGCCGATGGTCATGCTCGGAGTTCTGTTGGCGATCGTCATCGGCATCACGCTTGGCGTCCTGGCCGGCGCGCACCGCGGCGGGCCGCTGGACCATGCCTCGGTCGGGTTCGCCACGTTCATGTACTCGCTACCGGCACAGTGGATAGGGCTGGTTCTGTTGTTCCTGCTGTCGGGCTGGTTGCCCGCCGGGGGGATGACCGACGAATTCCTCATCGACCCCTCGCTGGGCGAGCGGATCGCCGATGTCGCAGTTCATATGATCCTTCCCTCACTGACCATGGCTCTGGTCATGTTCGGCCAGTACGTGCTCGTCACGCGCTCGTCGGTGGTCGAGACACTGAGTGACGACTATGTCCTCACCGCGAGAGCCAAAGGCTTCGGTGCGGGATACGTCGTTCGCCGTCACGTCCTCCGCAACGCGCTGTTGCCGACCGTCGCCCTGATCGGGCTCTCGGTGGGTGCGATGGTCGGCGGCGCGATCCTGGTCGAGGTGGTCTTCTCGTGGCCCGGGATCGGACGCACGATCTACGACTCCATCGTCGCGCGTGACTATCCGATGATGCAGGGAGCATTCCTCGTGTTCACCGTCTCGGTCGTGCTTTCCAACTTGCTGGCCGATGCCACGTACGGACTTCTTGACCCGAGGGTGCGCAGGATGGGAGGGGCACGGTGACCGAGAGCCATGGTGCCCGCACGGCGCGCGGCGCACGGCGCGGGGAGGCGCTCTGGCGCGGAGCGCGGCGAAACCCGGGCTTCGCCCTCGGGCTAGCGGTGTTGCTCGCGCTGGGAGTGATCGCCACCCTGGCACCGCTGATCTTCCCGGCCGGGTCGGGCCTCCAGGTGGGGGAATCGTACGCCGCCCCGTCGAGTGAGCACCTGCTGGGCCTGGACGACGGTGGTGCCGACGTGTTGGCCGAGCTGACCTGGGGTGCGCGGATCTCTCTTCTGGTCGGCGTCTGCGCGGGGGCCATCACGGTCCTGGTCGGCGGCCTGGTCGGTCTCCTGAGTGGTTACTTCGGCGGTTGGCTCGAGCAGATGCTGATGAGGGTCACCGACTTCTTCCTCGTGATCCCGGTTCTTCCGGTGATGATCATCATCGCGGCGCTGTACGGTACCCACCTGGTCAACACCATTCTCATCATCGGGTTGTTGTCGTGGCAGAGCACCGCGCGGGTCGTGCGGGCACAAGCCAAAAGTGTTCGTGAGCGCTTGTTCGTCCGGCGAGCGCGAGCGATGGGCTCCAGCCACGCACGGACGCTCATACGACACGTGCTGCCGCAGGTCGGCCCGTTGCTCGCGGCGAGCACCGCGCTTGCCATCGGACACGCGATCTTCTTCGAGGCCGCGCTCCGCTTCTTGGGGCTGGCCGACAGCAACACCACCTCGTGGGGTCAGATGATCGCCGACGCGTTCCAGCGTGGAGCGACGAACGCGGGAGCCTGGTGGGTGTTGCTGCCCCCGGGCCTGGCCATCGGGCTGGTGGTGCTCATGACGACAGTGCTGGGAAGACGGCTCGAACAGCACATGAATCCGCGGCTAGAAGTGTCCCATCTGGGTCTGCGGTCGTTCCGCAGGCAGCACGCTGCAGGGAGATCACGGTGACTGCGCCTTGCTTGGAGGTCAGAGGTCTGAACGTCCGGCTGCGTTCCGGGGGGCGTGACCTGCACTTGGTCAGGGACGTTTCCTTCACAGTGCAGAGCGGCGAACGGTTCGGCCTGATCGGTGAGTCCGGCTGTGGCAAGACGACGACGCTCATGGCACTCATGGGACTCCTGTCCGACCGGGCTTCGGTGGCCGGCGACGTTCTGGTCGACGGGGTGGACATCCTGGGGGACGGGGAGCGGAGCGTTCGTGCGCATCGCTGGCGGGATATCGCTGTCGTGTTCCAGAGTGCGATGAACGCCCTCAACCCCGTCCAAACGGTCGGCCGGCAGATTGCCGAGGCCGCGGGCCGGATGGTCGGTGAATCCGAGGTGCCCGTGAAGCGCCGCGTCTCAGACGTACTCGAGCTTGTGGGCCTCCGCGCAGATGTCGCCGGACGCTATCCACATGAGCTGTCCGGCGGCATGCGCCAGCGCGTGGCGATCGCCATGGCGGTGGTGTGCCAACCCCGGGTGTTGCTGGCCGACGAGCCGACGACGGCGCTCGACGTGATCGTGCAGGCACAGGTGCTCACGGCTCTCGAACGCGCCTGCGCGGAGCTCGGTGCGGCACTCGTCCTCGTGTCGCACGATATGGGCGTGATCGGGGAGGTCTGTGACCGGGCCGCGGTGATGTACGCCGGTGAGGTGGTCGAGACCGCGGAGATCGACACCCTGTACCACGACCCCGCGCATCCGTACACCCAGCTCTTGATCGCGGCGAGCCCCAGCCTCGCCCATCGCGACCGGGAACTCGTGTCGATCGCGGGAACTCCTCCTGCGGCCGGTGGCGCGGTCCCCGGCTGCGGCTTCGTGGCTCGATGTCCGCGCCACTTCGCCCCCTGCGCCTCCTCGGCTCCGCATTTCTGGCCCGTCGGTTCCGGTATGCAACGAGCTCGCTGTCATCTGTACGACTCGGCCTCCAAGGTCCGGCCATGATGACCAGGACCCCAGCGCTTGAGATCGACGAGCTGGCCGTGCGATACGGGGCCAAGCAGGTCGTGGACGGGTTCTCCATGACGGTCCGCAGCGGTGAGCTGGTGGCCGTGGTCGGCGAGTCGGGCTGCGGGAAGACCTCGACCGCACTCGCAGCCGTGGGACTCGTCAAACCTGCGGCCGGCACGGTGAGGGTGGCCGGCGCCGACCTGGTCCAGGCTCGCGGGCGCAGCCGCCGTGAGATCCTCCGCTCGATCCAACTGATCTGTCAAGATCCCTACGAGGCCCTGGACCCGCGTTGCACGGTCGGCGAGGTGGTGGCCGAACCCCTGCTCGTCCACCGAGTCGGCGGAGGCGCGCGGGCCCGGCGCGCTCTGGTGATCGAGGCCCTGGCACGTGCCGGGATCCCGAACGCCGAGACGTACTTGGACCGCTACCCGCACGAACTGTCGGGCGGCCAGCTGCAACGGGTGGCGATCGCGGCGGCGATCGTCCTTCATCCGCTGGTACTGATCGCCGACGAGCCGGTGTCGATGCTCGATGTGTCTCTGCGCGCCGGAGTGCTCCACCTGTTCGCGGACCTCCGCGACGCCGGCCTGGCGATCCTGATGATCACCCATGACCTCGTCACCGCTGCGCATTACGCGGATCGCGTCGCGGTCATGTACGCCGGGAGGCTCGTGGAGGAAGGCAGTCCCGAGGCGGTTCTCCGTTCGCCGACGCACCCCTACACCCGAGCTCTGCTGGCGGCGGTGCCGAACCCGGACCGGTCACGGGACGTGGCTCGTCCGATCCTTCCAGGGGAGCCGCCGGACCTTCTCGACCTCCCTTCGGGCTGTCGCTTCCGCCCGCGGTGTCCGCTGGCACAGGAATCCTGCGCGCGGACGGATCCGGCGCTCGAGACGCTGACCCCGGACCGGGGCGCGGACGCTCACCGGGTGGCCTGCATCCGTGCTTTCGAGCCGGGCCACGCTCCGCCGGGTGACGTGGGGCTCACGCGGGCCGGATCGTCGGCCGAGGCGACCATCGCCAAGGACGGCAGCAAGCCTGACTAGGTCCGCCGTCTCCTGTCGTCGGAGGCACCACACCCACTGCCGGCCACGAGAACGCGACTTTGAGGAGGTGGACGGTGACCGAGAGAGCGTTTCCCCGCCATGACCATTACATCGCTGGATCGTGGCGCGCGCCGAACCGCGGCGACTACTTCGAGAGCGTGAACCCGACGACGGGTCGCGCTTGGTACTACGCCGCTCGTGGTGACGCCGTCGACGCGGACGCCGCCGTCCGGGCCGCCCACGCCGCGTTCCGCGACCCGGCGTGGCACGACGTCACACAGACCAGGCGAGGCGCGCTGCTGCGGCGGCTGGCGGAACTCATCGCCGAACACGGTGAGGATCTGGCCCGGACCGAGACGCTCGACAATGGCAAGCTGCTCACCGAGATGCGGGCGCAACTTGCCAGCCTGCCCGAGTACTTCCACTACTACGCCGGACTCGCCGACAAGATCCACGGTGAGACCATTCCAGGTTCGCACCGTGACATCCTCAACTACACCTTGCGCGAACCCCTGGGTGTCGTGGTCGCGATCACGCCATGGAACTCGCCACTGCTGCTCACGGCCACCAAGCTCGCTCCCGCTCTCGCCTCGGGTAACACCGTGGTGGTCAAGCCATCCGAGCACACGTCGGCCTCCCTGCTGCGGCTGGCACCGCTGTTCGCCGAAGCCGGGTTCCCGCCCGGCGTCGTCAACGTGGTGACCGGGCACGGCAACGAGGCCGGCAGGGCGCTGGTCGAGCATCCGCTGGTCGCCAAGGTGTCCTTCACCGGCAGCACCGAGACCGGGTCGGCGATCGCCGGCGACTGCGGGCGCCGCTTCGTGGGAACCACCCTTGAGCTGGGCGGTAAGTCACCCAACATCGTCTTCGCTGATGCCGACATCGACAACGCGTCCGTCGGCATCGTGGCGGGCATCTTCGCGGCGGCCGGCCAGACCTGTGTCGCGGGCAGCAGGGTATTCGCGCAACGCCCGGTCTACGACGAGATAGTCGCGCAGGTCCGGGCGCGCGCCCAGGCGATCCGGCTCGGGGACCCGCTGGATCCCACGACGCAACTCGGGCCGCTCGCGACCGCCGCTCAGCGCGGCCGGGTGGAGGAATACGTCGCGCTCGGCGTCGCCGAGGGAGCTCGCGTGGTCACCGGCGGAGCTCGAGCGTCGGTGGACGGCCTCGACGGGTTCTTCTTCGAGCCGACCGTCTTCGTCGACGCCGACAACGGCATGCGTGTGTGCCAGGAGGAGATCTTCGGACCGGTCGTGGCGATCATGCCGTTCGACACCGAGGACGAGGTGCTCGCCCTGGCGAACGACACGAGTTTCGGCCTGGCGGCCGGAGTGTGGACCCGCGACCTGGCTCGCGCTCATCGGGTCGCGTCGCGGCTGGCGGCCGGCACGGTGTGGGTCAACACCTATCGGTCGACGTCGCCGATGTCCCCACGGTCGGGCTTCAAGAACAGCGGCATGGGAATCGAGCAGGGCACGCACGCGATCGGCGAGTACACCCGGCTCAAGAGTGTCTGGATCAACACCGGCGAAGGTCCGGCGGACGACCCGTTCGTGCTCCGCTCCTGACTGGTTCAGGCGTCCATACTCTGCTAATATACTAATCGAGTACCACCAGTATACTACTGAGATCGACTACCTGATCGGAGTTGGCAAATGGTGGAATACGGGAACCCTGACGTCGTGATCGTCGGCGCCGGGGCAGTTGGCACCTCGTGTGCCTTTCATCTGGCGGCAGCGGGGATGCGGGTCATGGTCCTCGAGCAGGATCGGGTGGCCTCCGGGTCCTCGACCTGCGCGACTGGAGCGATGTACTCCATCTCCGCCGACTTCAATGACGCGGACTACCTACGCTGGGGCGTGCAGGGGCACTACTCGACGAAGGAGATCGTTCCCGTTCTCGAGGACCTCTCGGGAATCACCACGGGCTTCCAGTGCCGCCCGGCTCTCCGGCTGGCGATCGACGACGAGGAAGAGACGCAGGTCCGGGCCGACCTGACCTGGCAGTCGGAGGTCATGAACACCCGGTGGCTGACGCCGGACGAAGTGCGGTCGATCGAGCCTCGGATCAGTGGCGAGGTCCGCGGTGCCGCCCTGGAGCCGGAGGCGATCCAGGTCCCGGCGGACGTTCTGTCGCAGGCTTTCATGCGATCGGCCGAGCGATTCGGCGCGACGTTCGTTCCCGGAGTGGCGACGGGCCTCGAGTGGAGCGGCGACCGAGTGACGGGCGTACGTCACAGCCAGGGGACGATCTCCTGCGACAACGTCGTCCTTGCGATGGGCGCCTCGGCGGCCGTCGCGTCGAACTGGTTCGACTACCAGGTGCCGGTCCGGCCGCTTCGGGGCGAGCGGTTGATGCTGCGCTGGCCGTCCCCGCCGCTGCAGGTGCTGCTCTCGACTCCTCGTCGTGGTCATCTCATCAGCCGCCTGGACGGCTACCTCAGCATCGGGAGCACGGGCGGCCGCGACTTCGATGATCGCGACAACTGGATCGTCGACCAGGGCGCCGCGATCGCCGAACCGCATCCAGCGCCGACCCCCGAGGCGCGCGCCGAACTCCTGGCACGGGCGATCGAAGTTCTGCCCACCATCGAGTTCGCCACGGTCGGACAGCAGATCACGGGTATTCGGCCGCTCTCGCGCGACGCCAGGCCGATCATCGGCCCGGTGCCGGGTCGCGAAGGCGTGTTCCTGGCCACCGGTCACACCCACCGCGGCATCCACCTGGCCGCGGTGACCGGCGAGTTGATCCGCGACCTCGTCGTCCATGGGCGATGGCTGCGGACATCCTGTGACGCGAGCCTCCTCGATCCCGCCCGGTTCCTCTCATAATCGCGTGCACCGCCCGTCCTTGACCGGACGGGCGGTGACGGCGACGAATGGAAGGTAGAAGATGCAATCTCCAGGCAACATGCTTCGCGCCGCGGTCGAGGGCTACGCGGGCGGGCGAAGCTACGCACCGGGCGAGACGCTCACCGTCCACTGCACCGCCGATGTGCCCTCCTTCGACATCGAGATCGCCCGCTGCGGACGCACGCGTGAGGTCGTGTGGACGGCCGAGGGGATCGAGGGACACCAGCGTGAGATCCCCGCGGACGTGGGCGCGCGGGGATGCGGCTGGCCGTCCTCCTTCGAACTCGTGCTGCCGCCGGATTGGCGGCCCGGCTACTACGAGGTGTCGTTCGCGTGGCCGGGCAAGGACGATCGCGAGCTCAACCTGCCGGCGTTCTTCGTCTTGCGCAGCTCGCCCGAGCGTCCGCGCCCACCGATCCTGCTCTTGCTCACCGACACCACGTACAACGCGTACAACGACTGGAACCACAGCCGGAGTCTTTACACGGGCGGTTCGCACGTTTCGTTCGAGCGGCCGTTCGCACCCGGCTTCCTGACGCGTCCACCTGACCTGCGACTGCGGGCGGCGACGGCGATGGGCACCTTCGACCCGGCGTTCCGTACGCAACGCGCGACGGTCGACGCGCATCGCCTGTCCGGGTGGTGTTACGGGGCCGGCTTCTACCAGTGGGAGCGGCCATTCGTCACCTGGGCAGAGGAAGAGGGGATCGAGCTCGACTTCGCGGTGAGCTCGGACCTGGAGTTCCGGCCCGAGGTGCTCGACGGCCGGCAGTTGGTGGTGAGCGTCGGCCATGACGAGTACTGGTCATGGGCCATGCGCGACTCCATGGAGGAGTTCATCACCGGCGGCGGCAACGTCATGTTCCTGACCGGCAACGCCGTCTTCTGGCAGGTGCGTTTCGAGGATGAAGGTCGCGTGATGGTCTCGTACAAGTACGCGGCACCACGAGAGGACCCGCTTCGCGGTACCGAACGGCAGAGCGGCATGTGGTCGGACAGCGTCGTGGGGCGGCCCGAGAACCAGCTCACCGGCGTCAGCTTCACCCATGGTGGCTATGTGCGCGCAGGCCACGGCGTCGCGCGTGGGCCAGGCGGCTACCTCGTCTGGCGGCCGGACCACTGGATCTTCGAGGGCACAGACGTCCGCTACGGCGACTTGATCGGCGCCGAGTACGGCGTGATCGGGTACGAGGCCGACGGCTGTGAGCTCACCTACGGTGAGGACGGGCTGCCGGTGCCGACGCACCGCGACGGCACGCCCGAGAGCTTTGAGATCCTCGCGACGTCGCCGGCGCGCCTCTGGGCGAATGAGGATCTGCCGCCTACGAACTCGGGGGTCGACGGCGACCTGTCCGACCTGGGATACACGCAGTGGCGCGTGTTCGGCGTCGATCCACGCGTCACCCCGGAGTCGGAGATGGAGCCGCGAGTACGTGCGATCGGGCATGGAAACGCCGTCATGGGCATGTACACGCGCGGCGGCACGGTCTTCACATCCGGCTGCACCGACTGGGGCCACGGCATCGAGGGCCGCGACCCGATCATCGTCGCCATCACTCGCAACCTGATGACGCGGTTGGGTGGAGCGTCTCGTCGGCCCGGCGCCGAGGACGGTGCCGGCGAGGCTCGTGCGCCATCAGCCGAGGCGGGCTGAGGGTGGCTCAGTCGCGGGCCGATCGGCCGCGGCATTACCGAGAGCGATGCTGGTCACTATCAGCGATCAGGAATGGAGATGGTGCGAAAAATGGATTTCTCAACGGGGATGAGTTCTTTGAGTCTCGTGACCGGCGCGCGGCACGGCTGGCCGGGTACCGGAGCGTCCGACAATGGCTGAGGTCGTGAACGAGGTCCGCTCCCGCCAGTTGGGCTTACTGACTTCGTCCTCTGACCCGATTCTGATCGATTCGGTTGCCGAGGCTGGAATGGACTTTCTGTGGCTTGACGCAGAGTACACCGGTCTGTCCGCCATCGCGGCTAGCCACGTCGTGCACCGGCTCTCCGGGCGCGGCGTGAGCACCCTGATCCGTGTTCCGGCGATCGATCCGGACTCGCTTGTCACGTTCGCGAACATGGGCTTCGACGAGATCGTATTGCCCCGCGTTCGCACCGTAGAAGAGATAAAACGCGCATGGGCGTGCCTGACCTATCCCCCTCGGGGAGAACGACCTCGGCAGGTCATACCGGCCAGCGCGTGGGGCGCGAGATACGACAGGCAGCCCCAGATCAGCATGATCGTGGAAACGTTGGACGCGGCGCGGGCCCTGCCTCAGATTATTGCCACTGACCATCTCTCAAGCTATTGGATTGGCCACAAGGATCTGTTCGATGACTATGTCCGCGAGTTCGGCGACAAGGCGGGATTCGAGGACTTCGTCCGAGAAATAGTTGAGACTTTCCGCCAATCTGGAGTCAGCTTCGGCTGGGGAGTGCCCGAACCGTCCGACGTCGAATCGGTGTGGACAGCCGGTGCCACGCGGTGCGCTTGGTATTGGGATCTGCACCTACCTCGCCACCTCGCACGGTCAGCCGCCTCCCGCCTTGAACGTCGCCAGTAGGGCCACCGCCATTCGTCGCATGACCAGTGCGGACGCGGGATGGGTCAATGCGATCTTGTGATCGGAAGCAGGTCTGACGACGGCAGCCGCTCGTGATCACGTCTGTATGACGTGATCACGAGCGGCTGCCGCTGCGGCGGCTCAGCGGTCCCAGCGGGGCTCGGCGCTCTCGAGCACCCGCCCGTCCGCCGTGAAGATCAGGTAGCGGTCGAAGTCCGCGGCGAACCAGCGGTCGTGGGTGACCGCCAGCACGGTGCCCTCGAAGGCGGCCAGCCCCTGCTGCAAGGCCTCCGCGCTGGCCAGGTCGAGGTTGTCGGTGGGCTCGTCGAGCAGCAGCAGGGTCGCGCCGGACAGCTCCAGCAGCAGGATCTGCAGCCGAGCCTGCTGCCCGCCCGACAGCGTCTCGAAGCGCTGGCCTCCGGCGGGCGCGAGCTCGTAGCGGGCCAGCGCGGCCATGGCGTCGTCGCGGGCCAGCCGGTGCTCGGTCATGACGATCTCGGTGACCGTACGGCCGTGCAGGTCAGGGCGGGTGTGGGTCTGGGCGAACAGGCCCGCCGAGACGCGGGCGCCCAGCCGGGCCAGCCCGGTGTGCTCGATCGGCTCCCCGGCCAGCAGGCGCAGGAAGTGCGTCTTGCCGGTGCCGTTGAGGCCGAGGACCGCGACCCGCTCGCCGTACCAGATCTCGGTGTCGAAGGCGTCCAGCAGGCCCGTGAGCCGCAGCCGCTCGCACGTGACGGCGCGCTTGCCGGTGCGGCCGCCGCGCAGCCGGATGCGGATGTTCTGCCGGCGGGGGACCCGCTCGGGCGGACCGGCCCGCTCGAACCTGTCGAGCCGGGTGAGCGCCGCCTGGTAGGCCGTGGCCAGCGCGTCGTTGCCCTTGGCGCGCTGGCGCAGCACGTGCACGAGGTCGCGCAGCCTGGCGTGCTCGTCGTCCCAGCGGCGGCGCAGCTCCTCCAGCCGGCGCACCCGGTCCTGCCGTGCCTGCCCGTAGCCGGCGAAGCCGCCGCCGTGCACCCACACGCCGCGCGACTCGACCGTCACGATCCGGTCGGCCGTCTCGGCGAGCAGCCTGCGGTCGTGGGAGACCAGCAGCACGGTCTTGGCGCTGGCCCGCAGCTCGCCTTCCAGCCACTGCTTGGCCGGCACGTCCAGGAAGTTGTCCGGCTCGTCGAGCAGCAGCACCCGGTCGGGCCCGCGCAGCAGCGCGCGCAGCATGAGCCGCTTCTGCTCGCCCCCCGACAGCGTGCCCAGCGGCCGGCGCCTGACCTGCTCGTACGGCAGGCCGAGCGCCTGCGTGGCGCACACGTCCCACACCACCTCCAGCTCGTAGCCGCCGGTGTCGGCGTAGTCGCTGAGGGCCTGCGCGTAGGCGAGCTGGGCCGGCTCGTCGTCACGCTCGCCGATCGCCGCCTCGGCCCGGGCCAGTGCGGCGGCGGCCCGCCTGACCGGGCCCGGCGCGACGGCCAGCAGCAGGTCGGCGACCGTGCCCGGGCCCAGGAACTGCCGCATCACGCCGATCCCGCCGGACACGGCCACCCGCCCCGAGGCGGGCTCCAGCTCTCCGGCGATCAGTCGCAGCAGGGTGGTCTTGCCCGCGCCGTTCGGCCCGACCAGCGCCGCCTTGCCGCCCTCGCCGACCCGGAACGACACCCGGTCCAGCAGCGGCCGCCCGTCAGGCAGCAGGTACGTCAACTCACTGACCTCGATGTGGCTCATTGTTCTAGTACTAGACCATCGATCCGGATCTCGTACAACGTTTTTCGGCGCATCGTCGTGATGGCGGCCCGGCACGTTCCGTGATCTTCCGGGGGTCGCGTCAGAACTACCAGATCGGTATAAGTGGGACATCTGACTGGTATCACGATCACCCTGACGCACCACCAGGAGAACCATGTCCACGCGCACCCGGCTGCTCCCGGCCGCCCTCGCCCTCGCGTTACTCACCACCGGCGCCGTCGCCCAACCGGCCTCGGCCGCCGCACCCCTCACCGCCTCCGCGACAACGGCCGACGACGCCCTGCTGGCCAAGCTCACCGCCATCCCCGGCCTGACCGTCGTCTCCGAGACCCAGCCGAGCGGCTTCCGCTTCTTCGTCCTCACCCTCACCCAGCCGGTGGACCACCGCCACCCCGGCAAGGGCACGTACCAGCAGCGCTTCACCCTGCTGCACCGCTCCGACGACGCTCCCGTGGTGCTCTACACCAGCGGCTACGGCCTGCCCGTCAACCCGAGCGCCTCCCAGACCGAGCCGACCCGGCTGCTCGGCGCCAACCAGGTCTCGGTCGAGCACCGGTTCTTCCGCAGCTCACGCCCGGACCCGGCCGACTGGTCCAAGCTCGACATCTGGCAGGAGGCCAGCGACGAGCACCGCATCGTCCAGGCCCTCAAAACCGTCTACAACGGCAAGTGGATCCAGACCGGCGCCAGCAAGGGCGGCATGACCTCGGTCTACCATCGCCGCTTCTACCCCGGCGACGTGGACGGCGTGGTCGCCTACGTCGCGCCGAACGACCGGGTCAACCCCGCCGACCGCGCCTACGACGAGTTCTTCGCGAACGTGGGCGACGCCGCCTGCCGCACCGTGCTGGACAACGTGCAGAAGGAGGCGCTCAAGCGGCGCGACAGGCTGGTGCCCAGGTTCGAGGCCGAGGCCGCGCAGAACGGCTACACCTTCACCAGGTCGCTCGGCACCGCCGACCGGTCGTTCGAGATGACCGTCCTCGACTCGGTGTGGGCCTTCTGGCAGTACTCCAGCGAGAGCGACTGCGCGGACGTGCCGCCCGCCACGGCCACCGACGACGAGATCTATGACTGGATCGACACCGTCGCCGGATTCTCCTTCTACACCGACCAGGGCATGGACTACTACGTCCCCTACTACCGCCAGGCGGCCGCCCAGCTCGGCTGGCCCGAGCTCACGTTCAAGCACCTGCGCGGCCTGACCCGCTACCCCGGGCTCTACCAGCCCAACTCCGTCCTCCCCGCCGCGCTGCGCACCTTCCACGACCCGCGCCCGATGCTGGACGTCGACCACTGGGTGAGCAAGCAGTCCAGCCGGATGATGTTCGTCTACGGCCAGAACGACCCGTGGAGCGCGGAGCAGTTCACGCCCAGCCGCAACGACTCCTACCTGTACGTCGCCCCCGGCGCCAACCACGGGGCGAACATCTCCCGCCTGCCCGAGGCCGAGCGTCAGGCGGCCACCGACACCCTGCTGCGCTGGGCCGGAGTGACCGGCGCCCAGGCGAACCAGCGCAGCGCGCCCTCCATCCCCGACGACGACATGCTGCCCGACCGTCACACCTTCTGATCCGCCCGATCCGCCCGATCCGCCCGATCGGCCTGATCGGCCTGATCGCTGCCTGACGGCCGTGTACCGGATCACCGATCCGGTACACGGTCGTAGGATCGGGCGCATGGCTGGCGAAAGCGTGTGGCTGCGACCGCGAAAACAGGAGCGCCAGACGCTCACCCTCGACCGGATCGTCACCGAGGCCGTGGCCCTGCTCGACACCGAAGGCGAGGCGCGGCTGACGATGCGGCGCCTCGCCGAACGGCTCGACACCGGCTCCACCACCCTCTACTGGCACGTCAAGACCAAGGACGACGTGCTCGACCTGGCACTCGACGCGGTGTTCGGCGAGGTGCCCCTGCCCTCTGGGCCGGCTGGGGCGGCGGGGCCGGGCGGCTGGCGGGCTCGGGTGAGCGAGCTGGCCGGCGCCTGGCGGGCCGCGATGCTCCGCCACCCGTGGTCCACCGGGCTGCTCGACCGCCCGATGATGGGTCCCAACGCGCTCAGCCGCACCGAGTTTCTCTACGCCACGCTGGCCGGAGCCGGATTCACCGGGCCCGACCTGCCCGCTGCCGCCTTCAGCCTGTCCACGTACGTCACCGGCTCGGCCACGATGCAGACCCGCGAGCGCGACGCCACCGACGCCGCGATGCGCGACCATCTCCGCGCCCGGCACGCCGCCTACCCGACTCTGGCCGCCCACGGCCTCGACCACGACTGGGACGAGACCTTCGCCCGCGGCCTCGGCTACCTGCTCGACGGTATGACCTCCAGGAATGGCCAGTGATCACCCGTCAAGCCCTCAACCGGGCCACCCTGGCCCGCCAGCTGCTGCTCCAGCCACACCATGCCCGCCGTGCAGGCCGTCGAGCGCCTCGTGGGGCTGCAGGCGCAGGCGCCGTTCCCGCCGTACTTCGGGCTGTGGTCGCGGCTTTCGTTCCTCGCCGAGGGGCCGCTGACCGCCGCCAAGCTGGGCGAGCGGCTGGCCCCGCTCTTCCCCGGCGTCGCCTCCGGTGACCTGTCACAGGCGGTGCGGTTGCTGATGCCGCTGGTGCAGGTGCCGCCGCGCGCCGTGTGGGGCAAGTCCGGGCAGACCGCGTACGCCGGCCTTGAGTCGTGGCTGGGGCGCGAGCCGCATCCCGAACCGTCGATGTCGCGGCTGGTGCTGCGCTACCTGGCCGCCTTCGGGCCCGCCACCGTCGCCGACGTGCAGGCCTGGTCGGGGCTGACCGGGTTGCGCGAGGTCGTCACGCGGCTGCGGCCGCAGCTGGTCACCCTGGAGGACGAGCACGGGCGGGAGCTGTACGACCTGCCCGAGGCGCCTCGGCCCGACGCCTCCGTGCCCGCGCCGGTGCGGCTGCTCGCGCCGTTCGACAATCTGCTGCTCAGTCACGCCGACCGTTCGCGCGTCATCTCCGACGCGCACCGCAAACGGGTCATCACCGTCAACGGGCAGGTGCTCGGGACCGTGCTGGTCGACGGGTTCGTCCAGGGGGTCTGGAAGCGGGACAAACAGGTGGTGTCCGTCGAGCCGTTCTCCGCGTGGTCCGCCTCCCAGCAGGAGGAGGTCCGGGCCGAGGCCTTCGCGCTGCTGGCCTTCGCCGAGCCCGGCGGGGCTCGGCACGACGTTCGGTTCGTCTAGGCCGGCGTTCGGGGCCCGCTTCTCCGGCTTTCCGTGGGATGTCCGGCCGTGTGGTGGAGGCCGCGGAGGCGGGTGGGCGTTCCGGCCGACCGCGATTGCCCGGGGTCTGGTGATTTTCGCCTTCGGCCTTACTTCGGGCGCGGGGGTAACTGGCACGGTCTTAAGTCGGCCGGAACGCCCACCCGCCTCCGCTCTACGGCCCCCGCTGTCCTGTCGACCCGCCGCAGAACGGGCCGGGCTTCGTCGCCTGTCTTCTCGCCGATGCTGAAGCTCCTGCTTGCGGCTTCTTTGTGCCTGCTCGCCGTAGCTGAAGCCCGAACTTTCCGGCACAGTGCGGGCCGGGCTCCGAAGTCCGCCCTGCCCTGGTTCGGCCTCCCGCCGCTGACCCCGAGTTCCGGCTGGTTCCGACGCCGTGGGTCTGGGCGCGGACGGCCTGCCGGGTCGTGCGCTAGGGCGTGCCGGTGAGTCTGCCCAGCACCGCGAACACCTGCTGGGGTGTCGCGGGAGCGGGTCGCGGGCAGCTTGTGTGCGACGGCCGTCGAGGAGGAAGGCGGCACTGCGGCGCCAGGCGTCGGCTCCGAGATAGCGGCAGGAGCTCCGGCTGAGCCCGACCGCGCGGTCCCAGTTCCGGTAAATACGTTGCGGGGTCCGGAACGGGCGGGCACGCTGGGTTGATCGAGCGGCGGCGAACGCTGCCTGGACTAAGGAGGGCTGACGGATGGTCATCACTGTGCTGCGGCATGTCCGCATCAGTCCCACCTCTTTGTTCAGGAGCACACCCGTTGTCTTCCGAGTACGAACTCTCTGACACCTACTCCGGCCTCGACTCCCGCCGGTCCGAATTCACCGGTGACGAGCCCCGGCCAGATCCGGCCGGCGCCTTCGTCTTCAAGTTCCATTCGGTCGACGAGGAGCTGGGCCCGGATCAGCGGTGGTCCACCTGGCTGGACGTCGAGCGCGGCTCTCGCGGCCCGAAACCACGCCCCTCGTGGGTTGTGACGGACCAGGCTGCGATCGACACCGAGCTCGGCGTCCTCAAAACCGGCAAGGAAGCCGACGTCTTCCTGCTCGAACGGGCCGTCGAAGCCATCGGCGACAACCCGGCGAAGTCCTCGCTGCTGGCCGCGAAACGGTACCGCACCGAGGAACACCGGTCCTTCCACCGCAGTACGTCGTACGTCGAAGGCCGCCGTACCCGCAACAGCCGCGACAGCCGGGCGATGGCGAAGAAGACCTCGCACGGCCGCAGTGTCGCGGCCGGTCAGTGGGCGTACGCCGAATGGGACGCCCTCAACCGGTTGTGGGAGGCCGGCGTCCCGGTGCCGTATCCCGTGCAGGTGGACGGCACCGAGCTGCTGATGGAGTTCATCGACGATGGCGAGGGCGGTGCCGCGCCCCGGCTCGCCCAGGTCCGGCCGTCGAAGGAGCTGCTCGGTGTGTACTTCGAGCAGCTCCGCAACGGCATGCGTGAACTGGCCCGCGCGGGGCTCGCGCACGGCGACCTCTCGCCGTACAACGTCCTCGCGCAGGCCGAGCGGATCGTGATGATCGACCTGCCTCAGGTCGTCGACATCGTCGGCAACCCGAAGGGCATGGACTTCCTGATGCGCGACTGCCACAACATGGCCATGTGGTTCACGAACCGCGGGCTTGAGATCGACGAACAGGAGCTGTTCGCCGACCTGATCACGATGGTGTTCTGATCGCCTTCTGCAGAACGCGGTCCCTCAGCCGATGCTGGGCCGAGATGCCACCCCGGCCAGGAGTCCAGCTGGACTCCTGGCTGGATCACCCTGCTCCCGGTGAACTGATCAGCGCCTGGAGGCCGCCGGCTTCGCCACGCTGCGATCACCGCACAGGCCCGAAGCCCTTAACGACACGGCCTGGCCTTGGCCTTTAGGCGAGTGGCTGCGTGGCATCCGGCCACGGAGCCTCCGCGAAAACCCGTTGGCCGACCACGGCGACCACTGCTACATTTCCGGAGGCCGTGCGAGAGACCGAGGAGGTGGTACCCGTGAACGCAGTATCGACATGGGTGCTCCCCTCTGGGGTCACGGTCGGGCGATAGGTCGTCCGGGAGCGCCGTTCAAGAGCACTCCCGAAAGGCACGACCGTGCGATTCACTTCTGAACAGCGCCTCGACGACGGCGTCCTCGAGCGCGAATTCACCCTCGGCGAGATCCCCGGCATCCTGTGGGCGCCCGCAGCCGCAGCCGCATCCGCGCCGGCGCCGCTGATCCTGGTCGGCCACCCCGGCGGACTGCACAAGATGTACCCCCGGCTCGTGACCCGGGCCCGGCACTCCGCGGCGGAGGGCTTCGCCACGGCCACCATCGAGCTCCCCGGGGGCGGTGACCGGCCCCGTTTCGCCGCCGCAGAGGAGGCCCGCGCCGACCTGCACCGGGCGCTGGAGGCCGGCGAGCCGGTCGACGACGAGGTCGTCGACCGGCTCGTCCTCCCGCTGGTCGAAAAGGCGGTCCCGGAATGGCGGGCCACCCTGGACGCCCTCCTTTCGCTGCCCGAGATCGGCGGCCCGGTCGGGTACGCGGGAGGGGTGCTCGCCATCGGCCTCCGGCTGGCGGTGGTCGAGCCGCGCATCTCGGCCGCCCTTCTGTTCGCCGGAAGTTTCGTGCCCCGCGCCATGTTCGAGGAGGCCCGGCAGGTCACCATTCCGCTGCAGGTCCTGCTGCAGTGGGACGACGAAGGGAACGACCGGCAGCTGGCCCTGGACCTGTTCGACGCCTTCGGCTCCAAGGAGAAGACGCTGCACGCCAATATGGGCGGGCACACCGGCGTCCCGCAGTTCGAGGGGGACGCCGGGAACCGGTTCTTCGCCCGGCACCTGAAGTGAGGCCGGGCCGTCAGGCCGGCAGCAGACGATAGGAGCTGTCGGCCAGGATGCCGCTCATCGAGGACAGGTCCCGGCCCTCCTCGATGACGGTGGCCAGCAGATGCACAACCGCCCCGACCGCGGCGGTACCGGCCATCGGCGGTACCGGCCGGTCGGGGCGGCGCTCGGCCACCAGCGCCTCCATCGGCTGGGCCCACGCCGTGCGGCACTCGGCCCTGGGTTCCCCCGCGGGCGATCCTGGAGGCAGGCGGACGCCTTCGTCACCCGTGCCGGTATGCGCGGTCGCCCTCCGGGTTGCCCTTGACGTGCGGGTCAGGAGTTAAGGTCGCGAGGCCCTTTCTCGCCGTACATCCAAGGAGCGTAACGTGCCGTCCCTTCCGCACATGTCACGAGAAGTCCAGCTCGCTGCTGTACCCGATGGACTGCCCAGGCCCGAGCATTTCGTGCTCGCCGAGGTTCCGCTGCCGACGCCGGACGATGGCCAGGTGCTGGTCCGCAATCGCTTCTTCCATGTCTTCGCCGCGCTCCGCACGTTGATCGGCGGGAGTGCGGAGGACGCACCCGTGCCGCCGCTGCGCCCCGGCGACACGCTGCTCGGCCCCGCGATCGGACAGGTCGTGTCGGCTCCCGGCGAGAGCGGGCTGCGGGCGGGCGACCTGATCTCCCATTGGCTGGGCTGGCGCGAGTACGCCATCGTGCCGGTCGATCAGGTCACGCCGCTGGGCGACGCGCTGCCCGACCCCGTCGCGCACCTGAGCCAGGGCGGGTTCGCCTACGCGGCGCTGACCAGGGATGCGGAGGTCAGGCCAGGGGACACGGTGTTCGTCTCGGGCGCGGCCGGCGGCGTCGGATCGCTGGCAGGGCAGATCGCCCGGCTGCTCGGCGCCGGCCGGGTGATCGGCAGCACCGGCTCACAGGACAAGGCCGACCGGCTGGTCCGTGAGCTCGGATACGACGCGACGGTGATCCGCGGCGCGGCGCCGATCGAGGAGCAGTTGGCGAAGGCCGCCCCGGGCGGCATCGACGTCTACGTGGACAACGTCGGCGGCGACCAGCTTCAGGTGGCGGCGGTCGCGGCCCGGCCCGGAGCCCGGTTCGTCCTGATCGGCGCACTGTCTGGGCAGATGTCACCTCAGGGAACGGGCGGGGCGGCGCCCGTCGAACTCGACACCTACCAGCTCATCCTGAAGCGGATCTCGATCCGGGCCTTTCAGGGCTTCGACGAGCAGGTGCGATCCCGGTGGCTCGAACGCTTCGGCGGCTGGTTGCGCACCGGCGACATCACCTTCCCCTACGTCCGGGTCTCGGGCATCGATCACGCGCCACGTGCGTTGCAGGAGATGATCGAGGGACGGCATTTCGGGACCGTCATCGTCGAACTGTAGGGGCTCACAGGAGGACTGATGCGCATCGGCGACGCGGCGGCCGCGGCGGGCACCACGCCCCGGGCACTGCGGTTCTACGAACAGCGCGGACTGCTGAGTCCGCCCCCGCGCACCACGAACGGGCAGCGCGAGTATGGGCCGCGTGAAGTGGCCCGGGTGCGTATCATCCGCGAACTGCTGTCGCTGGGGCTGACCGTCGAGGACGTCCGTAGTTGCGCCGATCGCCTTCACCTGCTGGACGGCGACACGCTTCCGCCACGCGCCGGCCCCGGCTGCTCCATGGCGAGCGGCGTGGTGGAGCGCAGGCTCGCCGCCCTCGACGCGGAGATCGCCCGCCTGTCCCGACTGCGCGAACAACTCTCCGCACGGGCCGGGGTGGAGGAGGGCACGAAGACCGCATGACAGGGATGATCCGGTCCAGGATCACCCTCACGTTGGGCGAGAACATGCAGGACGGCACGCCGTACCTTCAAGGTGGCGATCTCCGCGTCGAGGGCTTTGACGTGTGTCCACGCCAGCCCTCTCAGCGTGGCCCGCCTGTCCAGGAATGGCTCGAATCTGCACCTTCCACCCACTGGAACCTCAAGCGCTGCGCCCGAATTCTTGGCATGAAGCGTCAAGGCCCGGAGATGCGCCATAGTTCGTACCGATCGGTTCGATCTTTGGAGTGTCATGCCGGATCTTTACGCCTCACCACCAGTCCGGAACGCCTCGGACGCGCGGGACGCGACACCCCACGGCGACGCCGCCGCCGAGAGATCGGACCGATGACGCGGACGGCGCTGAAGATGGAGCCCAGGGCGGCATGGCAGGCGGGCCGGCTGGCGCTCGGCACCGCCTCGGCGCTCGGGCTCGCGCGCTTCGCCTACGGCCTGCTCCTGCCGGCCATGCGCGAGGACCTGCGCTGGACACTGGCCGAGGCCGGAGCGATGAGCACCGCCAACGGGCTCGGCTACCTCCTGGGCGCGCTGGTCACCGCCGCGCTCGCACGCCGCATGGGCACCGCCGCCACGTTCCGCATCGGGATGGCGCTCACGGCCGTGTCGCTGGCCGCGACCGCGGCGAGCGACGCCTACCTGGCACTGCTGGCCGCACGGGTCGCGGCCGGAGCGGCGGGCGCGGCGGTGTTCGTCTCCGGCGGCGTGATCGCCTCGCGCCTCGCCGCCCGCGCGGCCTCCGGCGCGCCCATCACCGTGTACTTCGCCGGCACCGGGCTGGGCATCATCGTCAGTGGTGTGAGCATCCCCGCGCTGGGGGAGCACTGGCGCCTGGCCTGGGTCGGCCTGGCCGCCGCCGCCGCACTGGCGACCGGGGCGAGCTGGAGCGCGGCGACCACGGGCCAGGAGGCGCAGGCCGCCGCGGCAGGCCGGGCCCGGCTGCGCCCGCTGTGGGGGGCCGCCGTGGCCTACCTGCTGTTCGCCGCCGGGTACATCACCTACATCACCTTCCTGTCCGCCTACCTGGCCGACCAGCACGCCCCGCCCGGGCAGGTGATGCTCACCTGGGCGGCGCTGGGCCTGGCCGTCCTCGCGGCGCCCGCGCTGTGGAGCCGCCCCACCGCCGCGTGGCCCGCCACCCGGACCATGGCCACCCTGCTCGCCCTTCTGGCCGGCGGAGCGGCACTGGCGCTGGCGGCACCCGCGCCACCGGTCATCCTCGCCTCCGCGATCGTCTACGGGGCGACGTTCATGGGCGTGCCCGCCGCCATCACCGCCCTCATCAAGGCCAACGTCCCGTCCGCCGACTGGACCGCCACGCTGGCGGCCTTCACCACGGTGTTCGCGGCCGGGCAGACCGCCGGGCCGTGGATCGCCGGCGTGGTCGCCGATCACACCTCGACCGAGGCCACCCTGGCGTGGACCGCGATCCTGTGCGCCGCGGCCTCCGCGATCGCACAACCTCAGGCGGGACGCGCCGCAGAACCCCGCTGACGGCGATAGCGCGACGCCCGCACAAAGTCCTCCCACGCCTGGCCGCGGCGGCGGATCTCGGCGCGCACTCGTGGCCTTCACCCGAGCCTGCCGGGCGGTCGGCAGCCTCCCCGTGAACTCGTTTCCTCACTCGTGTGAAAGACAGGCGACACTCCTTCCTTGAAAAGGCCCACCCCCATGCCCCTCCGTACGACCCTGTCTGACGCCGCCCTGATCGAACGGTCGTGGCGAGATCCCAAGGATTTCGCCTTGCTGTTCGACAGGCACACAGGACACATCCACCGTTATGTGGCCCGCCGCCTCGGCGACGACACGGCCGACGACGTCGTCTCCGAGACGTTCCTCGCCGCGTTCAGGCAGCGCCGCGACTACGACACCGCCCGCCCGGAGGCCCTGCCCTGGTTGTACGGCTTCGCGACCAACTTCATCCACCGGCATCAGCGCGCCGAGACACACCGCTATAAGGCGTACTCGAAAGTGGGCGTGCTTCCCGACGCCGACGACGCCGCGGAACAAGCTCTTGAGCGGGCGAGCGCGCATGCCGTACGCCGCCCTCTGGCCCAGGCGCTCGCCTCGCTGAAGGGCCGTGACCGCGACGTCCTGTTACTCGTGGCCTGGGCCGACCTCACCTACGAGGAAGTCGCAGGCGCCCTGTCCATCCCGATCACCGACGTACTCCCGGCCTGGTCCAAGTCCCTGAAGCCGGGCGGCTGCGTCTGAGCCTGCGCCTACCGGACGGCAGGCCGATCGTTATCCGAGGGGGATGAAACGCTCTCTGGCCCCCATCGTTTTCTGCGCCGTTCCTCAGCGCCTGCGGGCGGCGGGATCACGTCCCGATTGCCAGCGTGCGAGTGCTTCGCCGGAAACTCGGGCGTAGCGGGCCATTGAGGCGACCGAGGTGTGCCCGGAGTAGGCCGGCAGGGTGGAGGTGTTGGCGCCATCCTCGGCCGCGTGGGTCAGCGCCGAGTGCCGGAGTTGGTGCAGTGTCCAACCGCCGGTGGCGGCCTCGAACAGCTCGGCCGCCCGCCGGCCGGTCAGAGCCAGACGGTGGCGAGCCAGGCGGTCGCCGCGGCGGCTGCCGGCAGGGCGATGTTGAGTCCGATCTGCCGGACCTCGCCGCGGGCGGGCCGATCCCACCGTCGAACATGCCCCTCCTCTATAGAGGATGAGCATCGCTATAGTGGAGAGATGGGTGACTTTCTCTCCAGCGGATTGTCCATGACCGAGCTGGGGGCCAGGATCCGGGCGGAGCGGCGGGCTCGCGGGATGGCTCTGGAGCGGCTCGCCGAGGTGAGCGGTGTGAGCCGGAGCATGGTGTCGGAGGTGGAGCGCGGCACCAAGACGCCGAGTGTGCTGGTGCTCGACCGGCTGGCGACCGCGCTGGGCACCTCGATCGCCCGGTTGCTGGACGAACCCGTTCGCCCTGAGGTGACGATCCTGCCGCGCGAGCGGCAGCACGTCGTACGCGACCCCTCCGGATGGGAGCGGCGCATCCTTTCTCCCGTCCTTGCGGGGGTGGAGTTCGAGTTCATGCGCACCACCCTGGAGCCCGGCGTCGATGCCGGGGAGTTCGCGCCGCATCCCCCGGGATCACACGAGTACGTGGCGGTGGAGTCAGGGCGGCTACGCCTGACCGTCGGCGGTGTGCCTCACCTTCTGGCGGCCGGGGACAGCGCCTACTTCCCCGGCGACCGGTGGCATGCCTTCGCCAACGACGCGGACGACGTGTGCGGGTACTACCTGGCCATGGCGCTGGGCCGGGCCGCCGATGCCCATCACCGGCCCACAGCACGAGAAACCTGACCGGAGGACGTGATGGACGAACTTGGGCGAGCGAGCCGGTCGGCCGCGGACCTGGCGACCGGCCACCTGGCCGCCGTGCCCGGTGGACCGGTCTGGCGGCCGGTGCCCGACGCGGACCGTTCATGGCTCACCCAGCAACCCTTGCCCGAAGCGGGCCGCCCGTTGGAGGCGCTGCTCGGCGACGTGCGTGATCGGGTGCTGCCCTACCCGATGGGCAACGGGCACCCCCGGTTCTTCGGCTGGGTCAACTCCCCGCCCTCGCCCGCCGGTGTGCTGGTCGCCCCCTTGGCCGCGGCCTTGAATCCGAGCTGCGCCGGTGGCGAGCACGCGGGCGTCCTGCTGGAGCGCACCGCCGTACGGTGGCTGGCGGAGCTGGCAGGCTTCCCGCACCAGCCGGGCGCCGGGTTGCTGACCAGCGGCGCGTCCGTGGCCACCATCGTCGCGATGGCCACGGCCCGGCAGTGGGCGACCGGGCAGGACGGCTGCGACGTGCGGGAGACGGGCCTGTACGCGTCCCGCCCGCTGACGATCTATCTGTCGGGCGAGGGGCACAGCTGCCTGCGCAAGGCGGCCGAGCTGCTGGGCCTGGGCAGCCGATACCTCCGCGTGGTCCCGGTCGACGACGCCTTCCGCATGGACACCGTCGCGCTGCGCCGCCTGATCACGGCCGACATCCGGGCCGGGTTGCGCCCGTTCTTCGTCGCGGCCAGCGCCGGCACGGTCAACACGGGCGCCGTCGACCCGCTGGAGGAAATCGCCGAGGTCGCGCGCGAGCACGGCCTGTGGTTCCACATCGACGGCGCCTACGGCGCGCTCGGCGTCCTCGCCGACGAGCCCGACCCCGGCTACGCGGGGCTGGCGCTGGCCGACTCTCTCGCGCTGGACCCGCACAAGTGGCTCGGCGTCCCCGTCGACTGCGGTTGCGTCCTGTTTCGCGATCGGTCGGGCCCACGCGGCGCCTTCAGCCTCGTGCCGTCCTACCTTCGTGACGACGGCGCCGACGAACTGGGCTGGTTCTCCGAGTACGGCCCCGAGCAGACCCGTCCCTTCCGGGCGCTGCGCGTGTGGGCCACGATCGCGCACCTCGGGCGTGCGGGTGTCGTCCGGCTGGTGCGGCGCACCACGGGTCTGGCGCGCACGCTCGCGGCCATGGTCGAGGCCGCCGACGACTTCGACCTGCTCACCCCTGCGGTCACCTCGGTCGTCGCCTTCCGTTACCGATCGCCGGTCCCGGGCATGGCCGACGTGCTGAACCAGCGCATCCCGTCGGTGGTGCAGCGTCGCGGACGCGCCTTCCTCACCGGCACCGAGCTCTGTGGCAGGGCGGCGCTGCGCGCCTGCGTCCTTCACCCGGACACCACCGAGGCCGACCTCGCCCTCCTGCTGGACGAGATCCGTGCCGCCGCCAAAGAGATCATCGATTGACCGAACCCAGGGAAGGGAGGAGCAGATGCGCCACGCCTACGCAGGCGCCGCCGTGCACGTCGACGCGTCCCCGCAGCAGGTGTTCGCGCTGGTCACGGACTGGCCGCGGCACGAGGAGTGGATGTTCCTGACCACGGCGAGAGCCACCGGCAAGGACACGGTGGAAGCCTTCACCGGCATCGGAAGGCTCGGTTTCCTGGACACGATGACGATCACCAGGTGGAACCCTCCCACCGAGGTCCGCATGCGCCACACGGGCACACTGATCCGAGGCACCGGCATCATCCGCGTCCGACCGGACGGCGAGGGCAGCCGGGTCATCTGGGCCGAGGAGCTCGAGCTGCCGTTCGGCCCGGCGGGAAGGGCGTTGTGGCCACTGGCCCGCCCGGTGATCAACGCGCTGGCGAGGCGCTCACTCCGCACACTGGCAGCACTGTTGTCCTAGACGGTCGAACCCGGGCCGCAGAAACGTACGACGAGTACACCCTCGCCAGGAACGGGCACGCCAGCACCACCAAAACCCCCAGTAACAACATTTACCTCGCCAAAAGGCTACGGCGCACTCAGATCAGTACTGTCGGAACATGGTCGGCCCACATCACCCCTCCACGGAAGGGCGTGTCAAGGGGCCCGTCTTCAGGGGGATTCGCCATGGCCTATGAGACACGGCCGCAACCGCAGCCGCAGCCCGTCACCGGCTGGGTGGGCTGGGTATGGTTCGCGGGCATCATCATGATCCTGTCGGGCCTGTTCAACGCCATCACCGGCATGTACGCCGTCATCTACGGCGACCTCTACGTCCAGACGGCCAGGCGACTACTGCTGTTCAACCTCACCGGATGGGGCTGGCTGCACCTCGCGTTCGGCATTCTGCTCATCGTCACCGGCGTCGCACTCACCATGGGGCAGACCTGGGCACGCATCGCCGCGGTCATCATCGTGATGCTCAACGCGCTGAGCCAGCTCATGTGGATCGCGATCAACCCGTGGTGGTCACTGACCGTCATCGCGGTGGACGTACTCGTCCTGTACGCGCTCATCGTGCACGGGGGAGAGACCAAGGAGGCTCGCGCCTGAACCCGCGTCGGCGGCGGCACGCAGCCGGTCGGACAGGACGCGCAGCACCGGGACGAGGCCGGGCGGATCGAGCACCTCGAACGCGAAACCCTTGACGGCGACATACAGGGCGAGATCCTCCAGCGAGTTGGAGCCGGTGTGCAGCACGCAGGCGCGGGGGCCGAGCCGCTCCAGCCGCCCGGCCGCGGGTGAGGTGCGCGGTGCCACGTCCTCCAGCGGGGCGCGGAACAGAATCCGCGCCCGGTAACGGTAGGGCGCCGAGGAGATGGCCTCCGACACGAAGGCGGCGGTGTCGCGTCCGGGCGGGGTGCGGGGGGCGAAGCGGGCGCCCGGCGGCCCGAGCGGGCCCTCGATCCGGTCGACGCGGAAGGTCCGCCAGTCGGCGCGGTCCACATCCCAGGCCACCAGATACCAGCGGCGCGGCGTGTGCACCAGGCGATGCGGCTCGACGGTCCGCGAGGCGACCCCGTCGCGTCCCGGATACCGCAGCCGCAGCCGGCGGTGGTCGCGGCAGGCTCCGGCGATCGCGGCCAGCAGGTCGGCGGCCACGCCGGAGCCGTCCCCGGCCGGCCCGGCGAGCGCGACCGTGGCGGCCTCGAAGGCGCCGACCCGGTGGCGCAGGCGCGCGGGCAGCATCTGCTGGAGCTTGGTCAGCGCCCGCACCGAGCTCTCCTCCAGCCCGGCCACGCTGCCGGTGGCGGCCGTGCGCAGCCCGATCGCCACCGCCACCGCCTCCTCGTCGTCGAGCAGCAGCGGCGGCAGGGTCGCGCCCACCCCCAGCCGGTAGCCACCCGCCACCCCGGGCGTGGCGTCGACCGGGTAGCCCAGCTCGCGCAGCCGCTCGACGTCGCGCCGCACCGTCCGGAGGCTGACCTCGAGCCGCTCGCACAGTGCGGCGCCGGTCCATTCTCCCCGCGCCTGAAGCAGCGACAGCAGACGCAGCAGGCGCGCCGAGGTTTCCAACATGCGTCCCATTCTGGCCGCCATTGGTGCCGGAACCTGACACCGATGACTTCTAGGGTCGAGCCATGACCAACGACACCTCCGTCCGGCCGTACCGGATCGACATTCCCCAGGCCGACCTCGACGACCTGCGCGAACGGCTGGCCCGCACCCGGTGGACCCCCGACCTGCCCGGCGCCGGCTGGGAGCGCGGGGTGCCGACCTCCTACCTGCGCGAGCTGGCCGACCACTGGGCCGGCGGCTACGACTGGCGGGCGCACGAGGCGGAGCTCAACTCCCACCCGCACTTCACCACCACCATCGACGGCGCGAACGTGCACTTCATGCACGTCCGCTCGGCCGAGCCGGACGCCACCCCGCTGATGCTCGTGCACGGGTGGCCGGGCTCCGTCGTGGAGTTCCTCGACCTGATCGGCCCGCTCACCGACCCGGCGGCGCACGGCGGCGACCCCGCCGACGCCTTCCACCTGGTGATCCCGTCGCTGCCCGGCTACGGCTTCTCCGGCCCGCTGCCCGGCACCGGCTGGACCGACGACCGCACCGCCTCCGCGCTGACCGAGCTGATGGCCCGGCTCGGCTACCAGCGCTACGGCGTGCAGGGCGGCGACGTCGGCGCGTTCATCGCCCCGCTGATGGGGCAGGCCGCGCCCGAGCGCGTCATCGGCGTGCACGTCAACGCCCTGCTCACGTTCCCCACGGGCGACCCGGCGGAGATGGAGTCACTGAACGAGGCCGAGCGTGAGCGGCTGGCCGGGATGGAGCAGTGGCGGGAGCGCTCCGGCGCGTACATGATGCTCCAGGGCACCCGGCCGCAGACCATCGCCCACGCGCTGCACGACTCCCCGGCGGGACAGCTGGCCTGGATCGTGGAGAAGTTCTACGAGTGGACGGATCCGGCGGCCAAGCTGCCCGAGGACGCGGTCGACCGCGACCGGATCCTCACCGATGTGAGCGTCTACTGGTTCACCGGCACCGCCGGCTCGGCCGCCCACACCTACTTCGAGCGGTTCAACGACCCCGGCATGTGGCGGCCCCTGCCGCGCGGCACGGTGCCCACGGCCGCGGCGGTGTTCACCACCGACTTCTCCGTGCGCCCGCTCGCCGAGCGGGCGCACCACGTGGTGCGCTGGACGGAGTTCGACCGCGGCGGCCACTTCGCCGCCCTGGAGGCGCCCGACCTGCTCGTCTCCGACCTGCGCGCCTTCTTCGGCACGCTCACCTGATCGGGCCGGGCGGCGCCTCACCCGTCACCGGGCGAACCTCTTCATCGGGAACCTCCGAGGAGACCCCTGGGCCGGTGTAAGACCTCAACGGGAGTCCTCTGTCGGGCGGGCGACCGGCGGTGAAGCAGGAAGCCGGCCGGCGACGGTCGGAATCCCGGTTCTTCAGGGCCGGGAGGACGTCAAGAAGGCGGGTTCGACGACCGGGTCGTGCACCACGACCCGGTTGATCATGCCGATCCGCCCGGCGTCGCGGGCGCTGAGCGAGCCGGAGGTGAACAGCACCTCCTTGGCCTTGCGGACGCCAAACTCGTAGGGGTGCTTGAAGAACTCGACGCCGTTGACGCCCATCGACACCATGGTGTCGATGCCGGCCGACATCGGTGTTCCGGCCGGCTGAGAGCAACCTCACGTGCCGAGTCGGCAGAGACGCATGTCAATATAGACAGGTAGTTATTTCGATGAATGTCTATACGGAGAGTGCGGATGGAACTGCTGGAGATCCTGGAGTGCAGCCCGCCGCTGACCCGCGAACCGCTGGACGCCGAGCAGGCGGCGGGGGTGGCGCGCGTGTTCAAGGCGCTGGGCGATCCGGTACGGCTGCGCATCCTGTCGATCGTGGCCAGCCGCGCGGGCGGCGAGGTGTGCGTGTGCGACGTCACCGGCGCGTTCGAGCTGTCCCAGCCGACCATCAGCCACCACCTGAAGGTGCTCAAGGAGGTCGGACTGCTGGCCGCCGAGCGCCGCGCGTCATGGGTGTACTACCGGCTGGTGCCCGAAACGTTGGGCGAGCTGTCGGCATTGCTGACCCCGCCCGCCACCGCACCGGCGGTTCCGCAGTGATGGCCGCCGAACCCGCACAGGCCGGCGCGCCGCCCGCCCACGTGTTCGATGCCCTGTCGAGGCTGGACCGGTTCCTGCCAGTGTGGATCATCGCGGCCATGGGGGTCGGGCTGCTGCTCGGCCGCCTGGTGCCGGGCCTGGACGCCGCGCTGGACGCCGTCAAGATCGGGGAGATCTCGCTGCCGATCGCGCTCGGCCTGTTGCTGATGATGTACCCGGTGCTGGCCAAAGTCCGCTACGACCGCCTCGGCACCGTAACCGGCGACCGCCGCCTGCTGATCGCCTCGCTGGTGCTGAACTGGGCACTCGGCCCGGCCCTCATGTTCGCGCTGGCGTGGCTCCTGCTGCCGGATTTGCCGGAGTACCGCACGGGCCTGATCATCGTCGGGCTGGCCCGGTGCATCGCCATGGTGCTCATCTGGAACGACCTGGCCTGTGGCGACCGCGAGGCCGCCGCTGTCCTGGTCGCGCTCAACTCCGTCTTCCAGGTGATCGCCTTCGGCGCGCTGGGCTGGTTCTATCTGCAGGTGCTGCCCGGCTGGCTTAGCCTGCCGGAGTCCGCGCTCGCCGTCTCGGCCTGGGACATCGCCTTCTACGTGCTCGTTTTCCTCGGAATACCGCTGCTCGCGGGCTACGCCTCTCGCAAGCTGGGCGAGCGCGCCCGCGGCCGCACCTGGTACGAGCAGCGCTTCCTGCCGCGCATCGGCCCGATCGCCCTGTACGGCCTGCTGTTCACCATCGTCATCCTGTTCGCCCTGCAAGGCCACACGATCACCTCCCAGCCCGCGGACGTGGCCCGTATCGCGCTGCCGCTGCTGGCCTACTTCGCCCTCATGTGGGGCGGCGGCTTCCTGACCGGCAAGGCGATCGGCCTGCCCTACGACCGCACCACCACCCTCGCCTTCACCGCCGCCGGCAACAACTTCGAACTGGCCATCGCGGTCGCGGTCGGCGTCTTCGGCGTCACCTCCGGCCAGGCGCTGGCCGGGGTGGTCGGCCCGCTCATCGAGGTCCCCGTCCTGGTCGCCCTCGTCTACGTCAGCCTGGCCGGCCGCCGCCTGTTCATCGCCAAGGAGCCCGCCCGTGCCTGACAAGCCCTCCGTCCTGTTCGTCTGCGTGCACAACGCCGGACGCTCCCAGATGGCCGCCGGCTGGCTCACTCATCTGGCCGGCGACCTGGTCGACGTGCGCTCCGCGGGATCCGCGCCCGCCGACCAGGTCAACCCGGTCGCGGTCGAGGCGATGCGCGAGGTCGGCATCGACATCACCAGCGAGCAGCCCAAGGTCCTCACCGTCGACGCGGTCGAGGCCTCGGATGTGGTCATCACCATGGGCTGCGGCGACGCCTGCCCAATCTTTCCTGGCAAGCGATATGAGGACTGGAAGCTCGACGACCCGGCCGGGCAGGGCATCGAGGCCGTCCGGCCGATCCGCGACGACATCCGATCCCGCACCGAGAAGCTGCTCAGCGAGCTGCTGCCTGGCTGAGATGTCCCCGCCGGCGGCGCTCAGGACTCCCAGCCGGCGACCCCGCCCGGCACGGGCGCGTCCGGATCGTAGGGCGTGCGGGTGAAGATGAACGTGTTGAGGTCGAGATGGTCGGGCGCCAGCCGCAGCGTCTCACCCGCGTAGTAGCCGTCGAGCCCCACCCAGGTGCCGTCCTGGCGCGCCACGAACCGCGAGGCCCGCCCGCCGCCGCCCGCCGGCTCCAGCGACAGCCCCCGCTCCGGCAGCAACCGCAGAACGTACGGCGCCGGCCCCCAGTGCCACACCCCCGTCATGGCCAGCAGATCGGGATCGGCCGCCACAGGCCGCCACTCGGCCGGCAGCCGCGGCTCGTACTCGTCGAGGATGCCCAGCAGGTCGGTCGGCAGGGTGCGGCTGACCCCGGAGGTCGTGTTGGCCATGAACAGCACGCCCACCCGGTCGGCCGGATCGGCCCACACCATCGACAGGAACCCGGGCATCGACCCGCCGTGCCCGGCCAGCCGCCGCCCCGCGTGCCGGGTCAGCTGCAGCCCGAGGCCGAACCCGCCGGTCCAGGCGTCACCGTCGTCGACCGTGGCGGGCTCGCGCATCTCGGCCAGCGTGTCAGGCGACAGCACACCACCGGTGTCACCCGCGACGAACGCCGCCCACCGGGCCAGGTCGTCGGCGGTGGACCACAACTGCCCGGCGGGCGCCATGGCGGCGGCGTCGTGCTCGGGCTCGGGCAGCAGCACGTCCGCGTACGGATGGACGGCGTAACCGGTCGCGTGCGGCGAGCGCGGCCGCGCGGTGGTGGCGTCCATGCCGAGCGGCTCGAGGATCTCCGCCCGCACCGCCCGCAGCCACGACACCCCGCGCAGCCGGGCGACCAGCTCACCGAGCAGCGCGAACCCGACGTTGCTGTAGTGGAAACGGCGGCCCGGCCGGTGCTTGACGTCACCCGGCCCGAGCCGCGCCAGCAGGTCGTCGACCGCGACCCCGGCCGTGCGTTCCCACCAGACCGTGGGCGGCTCGGCGGTCAGCCCGCCGGTGTGCGACAGCAACTGCGCGATCGTCAGCTCACCGGCCGGCACGTCCGGCAGATGCTTGCCCACGGGGTCGAGCAGGTCGAGCAGACCCTCGTCGCGCATCCGCATCACGACCGCGGCCACCAGCGGCTTGGTGATCGACCCCAGCCGGTACTGGGTGGCGGGCGTGGGCGCGGCGCCACCGACCCGCCCGCGCGAGCCGAACCACGCCGTGCGGCCGTCACGCACGATGGCCGCGACGATCGACGGCACCCGGCATTCGGCCTGCTCGACGGCCAGCCTGCGCAGCAACGCCCGCGCCGTCGCCTCTTCCACCTGTCCCGGCCGCTCCACATCCTGACTCATGGTCGCCCAGCCTAATCTCAGATCGGGATCAGGTCCGGCCCGATCAGCTCACCCTGGTGCGGCTGCGGGTGGGCCTGGTCGTGGAAGTAGTGGCCGGCGTACCAGACGACGACGTTGGCGCCGTGGATGCTCTCGCCGTTGACGAACCGGTCGAGCGCCGCCCGGTCGCGCGGCCCGGGATTGCCGTCGTCGAGCTCGGCCGGATGGTGGCGCAGGAACCACAGGTCGGACACCCCGTAGGCGTCGGCGGTGCCGTCGAACGGCCCGGGGTGGATCTGGTAGCCACGGCCGGACGAGCCGTCGCGCACCCGCCAGAACCGGCCCGAGCGTCGCCTGCGCGACGTCTCACGGACGATCGGCACCGGATCGGGGCTGATCGGCCCCTCGTCCAGCTGCTCCACCACGTCGCCCGCGGCGCCGCCGATGTCGAAGTCGAACCGCCAGTAGGCGTGGTGGCGATGCACCTGGCAGGTCATCGGGTTGGCGGTGGCGGCGAAGCCGAACCTCGGCTGGACGACGCCGTCGTCGCCCAGCCGCCAGTCACTGGCGTAGCGGTACCAGCCGGCCTGCAGCTCGCTGACGATCCGCAGCCGCTCACCGTCGTGATGGAGGGCGACGCCCTGGAAGTTGCCGGCATCGGTGTGCGGCCGCTCCAGGATCGTGCGGGGCGGGCCGTCACACAGCCGCCATCCCCAGCCGACCGGGTCGCGGCCGGTGGCCGAGAAACGGGTCTCGGCGCTGACGTCGTCGCGGAAGGTGGTGCCCTCCTCGTACTCGACGTTGAGGATGGGCACGTGCGCCTGCCGCAGCAGCAGCCGCCCGCGATAACGGACGTCGCGCAGCTCCACACCGCTGCCGACGCCCGGGTTCTGCGGCGCCGACGCGCGCGGCCGCACGACCAGCAGATTCCACAGCTCCGTCTCGCCCCGGACGACCCGCACCCGCACCTGGTCGGGCCCGCCGTGGTCGGCGAGCGCGTCCACCCCGACCGGCACACTGTCCTCGCAGTCGTGGTGCATGCGCACGTTCACGCCGGCCGGCGTCCAGTCGACGCCGCGGCCCATGATGTCGACCGCGACGATCCGGTGCCGCACCCCGGTCGGGTCGCCGGGCGTGTAGACGCCGAGAGTGGGACGGCGCACGGTGGTGCCGTCGGGGTTCTCCAGGTCGGCCAGCGGCGGCATCGGCCGGTAGACCACGATGTCGTCACCGGCCGGAAATCCCGGGTCGGCGCGCAGGATGGCGGCGGCCGCGGTCAGCTCGCCGCTGCCGGGCTGCGGGGTGAAGGCGCTGGGCCGCACCTCGGCCCGTTCGGGCCGGTCCAGCGTGCCGCGCAGCTCGACGGACCGGTTGCCCACCGGGTCGAAGACGCACGCGCGGAAGGGCGCGTCGTCGCCCGGGTCGTGCCCGAGAGCCGCGGCGTACGGCACGAGGAGCTCCGCCGGGTCGGCCACGTCGAGCTCGGCCAGCACGCCGGGATGCTCGGCCACGGCCTGGCGCAGCCGTTCGGCGGTCAGGCCGGCGCGCGGCACGGCCTCCAGGATGATGCGTACGTCGTCGCTCATGGCATGCCGTTCTGTTCAGGGGCCCGAGCCTGTCTTACCGGCCCCCGGTCCCGGCCGGTAGGCCCGAATCCCCGGGGTTCACAGCCAGGCGACGCGGCTCTCCGGCGCCGGGCGCCCTCGCACCGGCGGCGTGACGTCTTCGGCAGGGTCGTGTGGCGTCCTCAGCGGGGCGGCGCGGCGTCGAAGGCGTCGAGGATGGCGCCGGTGGCGTCCAGCGCGCGGGTGGTGGCGCCCAGCCGGGGCACCTCTCGCGCCCCGGGCCAGGTGTGGCCGCCGTCGCGCACGGTGTAGAGCCGCACCGTCACACCGCCCCGGCACGCCGTCCAGCCGCGCAGCCGTACCCCTCGGGCGGGAGTGCCGTCGGCGCGGCCGGTGCAGCCGAACGCGCGCGCCCAGCCGCCGGCCGCCTGCTCGACGGGCGGCAGCTTGACCAGCGCGCCCAGCTTGCGCAGCTTCTCCGAGGCGAACCGCAGGGGAGGGCCGCCCTCGTAGGGGACGACCCGGTCGGCGACCCCGTGGAAGGCGATGACCGTCGTCGGCTGCGGATCGTCGCAGGGCCGCACGATGTTGACCCCGGCGACCAGCCCGACGCCGGCCAGCCGGCCGTTCAGGGCGCACACCAGCCCGGCCGACATGCCGGCCCCCAGCGACATGCCGGCCGCGAACTCGTGGCGGCGGTCGACGCACAGGCCCTGTTCGAGCCGGTCGAGCAGCGCGCCCAGGAACCCGGTGTCGTCGGGGCCGCCCATGTGCGGCAGGGTCCAGCCGAACCTGCCCTCGGCCGACTGCGGGGTGGCCACGATGTAGCCGCGCCGCGCCCCCACGTCGGGCAACCGGCTGTAGACGGCCTGCTCGACCGCGTTGGACCCCATGCCGTGCAGGTTGAGCAGCACCGGGTGCGGGCCCAGACCGGCGGGCAGCGACAACAGGAACCTGCGCTGCAGCCCGCCAAAGGACATCAGATGCTCGCCACGCGCCAGCACCGGCCCGGCCGCGCACCCCGCCGACCCTGCCGGCGAGGCGGAGGAGGCGGGGGAGGGCGTGGCAGGGGAGGGCGGAGCCTCACCGCACCGGGCGGCCAGCGCCGCCACGAGCGCCACGCCGATCACGAGTCTGACCATCGCGCCTCCGTATAAGATCATACAAAGGACATGTCGACTCTCCCAGCGAGGTGTGGATGACCTTCTCGACGATCCTGGCGGCCGGATCTCTCGCCGCGGTGGCGGTCATCGTCGTCCGGCAAGCCTGGCTCGCCCTCTCACGCAGGTCCGTCACCCGCCGCAGGACGCCCAGCGGGATCGTGATCGAACCGCACGCGAACCCCATGCCGGGCGCTACCGACTCGTTCGGGTGCGACAGCTCCGGAGGCGGAAACTGACCGTGCCCTCACTGGCCGTCCCGTCACTGGCCGTGCTCGGCTGAGCGGCCCGCCCACTCCGCCGCCAGCAGCGACCAGACCTCGGTGTCGTGGCGGACTCCCCGGTACGGGAACTGCTCGCGCAGCACCCCGTCCAGCCGCATGCCGAGCCGCTGGGCGACGTTGCGGCTGGCGGTGTTCTCCAGGCGGGTGAGCCACTCGACCCGGCGGATGCCGCGCACGTGCACCGCCCAGTCGATGAGACGTCCCGCGGCCCGGTTGATCAGCCCCCGCCCCTGCCCGGCCGGCTCCAGCCAGCAGCCGATCTCGCAGGTGCCCGCGACGGCGTCGAAGGCCACGAACATGATCCCGCCGACGAGCGTGCCGTCCAGCCAGATGCCGTACAGCCGGCCCGCGTCACGGGCGGCCAGGTCGGCGTAGCGCTGCAGCGAGGCGCACGCCGAGTCCAGATCGGTGCTGCGGCTCGCCCACGGGACCCACGGGTCCACCGCGTCACGCGCCCGGTCCAGGTGGGCGAGGAACTCCTCGGCCTGCCACGGCTCCAACGGGCGCAACTCGGCGCCGTCCCCCAAGAAGATCGCGAACATCCGCGTACCGTACCAGCGTGGCGCCCGTGCTCAGACGATCGGAGGACGGCCACCACGAGTCAGCCGCAGCACGGTGCGCCAGGACATCGGCCGGCGCGACCCGTGCCCGCCCCTCATCCCCTCCCGCAGACCGGCGAACCAGACGGCGAGGCTGGCGCGCGACCGGAACCGGGCCACGCTGAGCAGCGTCCAGTTCGCCAGATAGAGCGGGATCAAAAGAGCGGGCAGGCGGCGGTAGGCGAGCCAGACCCGGTTGCGGGCGACGAACCGGTAGAAGTCGGCATGCCGGGCGGGGTCGGTGGCGGGGTGGTGGATGACGACGTCAGGCGCGTACCAGCCGCTGCGCCCGAGGTCCCACAGCCGCCACGCCAGATCGACGCCCTCGTGGAAGAGGAAGAAGTGACCCGGCCAGCCCCCGGCCCGCTCGTAGTCGGCACGGCGCACGAGGACCACGCCCTCGGCCATGACGGTGATCGTGCCCGGCCGGGTGGCGTCGCCCGCGCGCAGCCGCGGAACCCACCGGCGCAGGGTCGCGCCCGTGTCGGGGTCGGCGATCCGGGGCTGTACGTAGGCGGCTTCGGGGTGGCGGCGGGCCTCGGCGACGAGCCGGGCGAGCGTGTCCTGGGCGGGCAGGACGGCGTCGTTGTCGAAGAAGAAGACGAACTCGCCTCCGTCCTCACCGGCCAGCGCGTCCGCGCCCACGTTGCGGCCCTGCGGGATGCCCTCGTTGGCGGGCAGGGTCACCGCGCGCACGCCGGCCGGGACATGGTCGGGCTCGACCCCGTTACCGACGACGACCACCCGCAGATCGACGCCCCGCTGGCCCAGCAGGGAGGCCATGGCCCGCGGGAACGCGTCAGGCCGGTCGTTCATGGTGAGGACGACCACGTCGACGGTGGTCTTCGGGTCGGGCATCATGTCTCCCGGACGTGAGAAGTCAGTGCCGGGGGAGACGGTAGACGGACACGTGGGAACGCGACTGCGCGGTGAAGTCGGCTCCGGCCCAGTCGGCGTGCCTGTCCTCCAGCTCGAAGCCGGCCAGCTGAGCCATGAGGTCCAGCTCGGCCGGCCAGATGTAACGGTGAGGGCTGCGGAACAACTGAGCCTGCCCGCTCTCGTCGAACCTGAAGTGGTGGGAGACGATCCGCTGGCCCAGCACGTCGTAGGTGTCCAGGCCGATGGAGCCGGGCTCGCACTGGAAGACCGTGGCCTGCCGCCCCGGCGGAAGCGCGCGCAACTCGGGCACCCACAGCTCGATCACGAACCGGCCGCCCGGCGTGAGATGACGGGCGGCGTTGCGGAAGCAGGCGACCTGCTCGGCCTGAGTGAGCAGGTTGGAGATCGTGTTGAAGACGAGATAGACGAGCGCGTACTCTCCCGGCGCGACCGCGGTCGCCATGTCGCCGACGACGACCGGGATCGTCGCTTCGTCCACCTTCGTCCGCAGCTGGTCGATCATCGGAGGTGACAACTCGATGCTGGCGACACGCACCCCTCTCCCTGCGAGCGGCACGGCCACGCGGCCGGTCCCGATGGCGAACTCCAACGCCCGCCCTCCGCCCGCGAGCTCGGCGAGACGGTCCACGGCCGGGCCCAGAACCTCGGGCGCGAACATGCCGGCGCCCGGCGTGTCATAGCGCCGGGCGGTCTCGGCGTCCCAGATATCCTCCTGCCGCATGCCGCCCACCATGCCCGCGAAGGGCGGGCGTTGTCCAACACCGCTGGGACGAGCGCCCGCCAGGCGGCCGCCGGGCGAGCCGTCAGCCCGGTCGCCTGATGCTCTCGAAGATCCGGGCGAAGCCCTCCTTTCCGTGGCCCGCGTCGATCTGCCGCTGGATGAGGCGCTGGACCATGGCGACCACCTCGGTGCTGACGCCCTGGTCGGAGCTGGCGGCCAGGAGGTCGCCGAGGTCGGAGAACTCAAGGCTCTGCTGTCCTTCGACGGTGTAGTCACCGCCGTCGATGACCGCGGCGTACTCCTGGAAGCCGCCGGTCATGGCGGTCAGGAAGGGCGCGGCCATGGCGGCGAACTCGCGCGCCGTCACGCCGGCCGGCGCGACCATGGCGGCGCCGTGCATGAACCCGGCGAACATCACGTACATGCCCGAGAGCAGGGCGAGGTCGTACAGGGACGCCAGTCCGGCGTCGTCACCGAAGTAGGTGCTGCCTCCCCACAGGTCGAGCAGCGGCCTGTGCTGATCGAAGACCTCGGCCGACCCGCTGTAGAGGATCGACGCCCCCGGCCGGCCGATCATGTCCGGTACGGCCATGATCCCGCCGTCCAGATACGCGACCCTGGCCTGGGCCGCCCAGGCGGCCATCTCCCGTGACTGAGCCGGCCGCGTCGTGGTCACGTTGATCAGGGCCCGGCCGGCCAGCTCGCCGGCGAGCGGATCGAGCACCTCACGGACCGACGCGTGGTCCAGCAGGCAGGCGATCACCAGCCGGCCGCCCCGGACCGCGTCACCGGCCGTGGCGGCGAGCCGCGCGCCCCGCGCGACCAGGTCCTCCGCCTTGCCCGGTGAGCGGTTCCAGACCGTCGCCGGATATCCGGCCCGCACCAGGGCGCCCGCCAGAGCGCTCCCCATCGCCCCCAGCCCGAGAACGCTCACCTGCACGTTGTCATCGCTCGTCATGTTCGGTGCCCCCTTCGGTTCATCGTCGCGACGATCCTTTCGGCTACCGGTAGAGTTGACCAGTACTCACTATTTAGTCAGGTACTTACGTGTGGGTAAGTACGGCTTTGGAGCGGCCGGATGGCGACAGCGGCACGACGGGGCCCCTACTTCTGCGGCGTCGACGCGGCGATGGACGTGGTCGCCGGCAAGTGGAAGTCGCTGATCCTCTGGGAGCTGGACCACCACGGGACCCGCCGGTTCGCCGAGCTGCGGCGCGGCCTGCCGGGCGTCAGCGAGAAGATGCTGATCCAGCATCTGCGGGAGATGGAGGAGGACGGTCTCGTGCACCGTGAGGTGTACCGCCAGGTGCCTCCGAAGGTCGAGTACTCCCTGACGGAGCACGGCGTCTCGCTCAACGCCGCCCTGGCCGGCCTGGGGACATGGGGCACCGAACGCATACGGCGGATCGGAGCCGCGAAGGTCTCCGCCGGGGACGAGCATGATCATTCATGACCCCCCATAATCGCGGTTATAGGGTGGTGATCTCCTCGGAACCCCCCGAAGGAGTTCACCCCACCCGAAAGCGAACATCATGGGCGACAACCAGCAGCCGGCCCCCATCCGCCCTCAGCAGATGCGCGTCTCCCACGACGAACGCGAAGCGGTGGTGGAGCGGCTGAACATGGCCGCCGCCGAAGGGCGCCTCGACTTCACCGAACTGGAAGTCCGGCTGGAGCTGGCACTGAACGCCAAGACCTACGCCGAACTGACGCCGCTCACCGCCGACCTGCCCCAGGAGGTCCCCGCGGAGCCGCTGGTCCTCAAAGGAGGCCTCAACGGCGCGGCACGGACGGGACGCTGGCGGGTACCCGCGCAGATCACCGTGTACGGCGGCCTGGGCAGCGCCAAGCTCGACTTCACCCAGACCGAATGCCGGCTGCCCGAGATCGCCATAGAAGCGCACGGCCAGACCGGCGGAGTCACGATCATCATCCCCGACGGGTGGGTGGCGGAGACCTCGCAGATGAACGACGGCCTCGGCGGCTTCAAGGACAAGACCACCTCCGAGCGCCTGCCCGGCACGCCGCGGGTCCGGCTCACCGGCAACGGCGGCACCTCCGGCGTGGTCATCCGCCACCCGAACAGCTGGGAACGCCGCGTGCAGCGCCGCAGTCAGGAGCGTTGAGCGACCACGCCGGCCGGCGCCCCATGCCGGCGTCCATCAGCGACACGAACCCTGAAGCCGAGGAACGCCCCGCAGGAGGTCAGCCGATGACGACTCCCGGCGCACGGCTCCACGCCGCGGCCACCCCCGCCCCGCTGCAGGCGATCACCGAGATCCCCGCCCCCCGTTCCACCGAGCCGGCGTCGCGTCCGGGCAGCGCCATCGTGTTCCCGCCCGGTCTGCCCGGCCACGTGCGCGACCTGACGAAGGCGTGGCTGCTGTCCTACGACTCCCCGAACACCCGCGACACCTACCGGCGCGAGATCGAGCGATGGTTCGGCTTCTGCGCCGAGACCGGCCTCGACCCGCTGCAGGCGCGCAAGTCTCACGGCGACGTCTACACACGCTGGCTGGAACGACGAGCCGGTAAGCCGATCCCGCCCAAGACGATGAACCTGCGGATCTCGGCCGTGTCGTCCTGGTACGACCACCTGTCCGACGAGGACGTGATCGACGCCAACCGGTTCAAGGGCACCCGGCGGCCGAAGGTGAACCGGCAGCACCGCGAGACCGTGGGCCTCACCCGCGCCCAAGCCCGTGACCTGTTGCACGCCGCCGACCACGACCACGGCCGGGAACGACTCCGCACGGCGGCGCTCATCCGGCTGCTCACGCAGACCAGCGTCCGCGTCACCGAAGCCCTGGCCGCGCAGCTGACCGACCTCGGGCACGAGCGCGGCCACCGCACCCTGCGGATCGCCGGCAAGGCCGACGAGCCGAAGACACGGAAGGTCCCGCCCGCGGCGGCGCACGCGATCGACGGCTACCTGACCCACCGCGCCGAGCGCGCCGGGATCACGGTGGAGCAGCTCACCGGGCCGCTGTTCGTGTCCGCCTCCGGGCGGCGGCTCGACCGTAAGGACGTCTACGAGCTCGTGGAGCGCATCGGCCGTCAGGCCGGGATCACCGGGCTGCACCCGCACCAGCTCCGGCACACGTTCGCCACCCGGCCGAGGAGGCGGGCGTGAACGTGAAGAAGAACGGCCGCTGCTCTAATCTGGCCCACGACGTGAGGGGGTGAGAGTTCCATGACACAGGGGCAGGACGGTCCAGGCGCCGTCGCCTTGGACGCCGTCCTTGAACGCGTCACCTACGCCAACGAGGAGACCGGCTACACGATCGCCCGGGTGGCGACCGACCGGTCCGGCGCCGACCTGCTGACCGTGGTCGGGCCGCTGCTGGGCGCCCAGGTGGGGGAGTCGCTGCGGCTGACCGGCCGCTGGACCTCCCACCCCCGCTACGGCAGGCAGTTCGAGGTGTGGTCCTACACCACCGTGCTGCCCGCCACCGTCCAGGGCATCCGCCGCTACCTGGGCTCCGGCCTCATCAAGGGCATCGGCCCGAAGATGGCCGAACGCATCGTCGACCACTTCGGCACCGACACCCTGGAGGTCATCGAGCAGACCCCCGAACGCCTCGTCGAGGTGCCCGGACTCGGCCCCAAACGCACCAGGATGATCGCCGCCGCCTGGGAGGAACAGAAGATCATCAAAGAGGTGATGATCTTCCTGCAGGGCGTCGGCGTGTCCACCTCCATCGCCGTCCGCATCTTCAAGGAGTACGGCGAGGCGTCCATCTCCGTCGTCAGGACCCAGCCCTACAAGCTGGCCGACGACGTGTGGGGGATCGGCTTCAAGACCGCCGACACCATCGCCCAGGCCGTCGGCATCCCGCACGACAGCCCCGAACGCGTCAAGGCCGGCCTGCGCTACACCCTGTCGCAGGCGGCCGACGACGGCCACTGCTACCTGCCCGCCCCCAACCTCGTCGGCGACGCCGTCAAGATCCTCGACGTGCCCGCCGACCTGGTCAGCCGCTGCCTGGACGAACTCGTCGCCGAGCAGGGCGTGGTCCGCGAGGACCTTCCGGCGGGAGACAACCTCGTCCCGGCCGTCTACCTGCTGCCCTTCCACCGCGCCGAGCTGTCGCTGGCCTCCGGCCTGCTGACGCTGCTGCGCGGCGGCCACGACCGGCTTAAGGTGTTCGCCGACGTCGACTGGGACAAGGCCGAGACCTGGCTGCACGGCCAGACCGGCGCCGAACTGGCCGCCGAGCAGCGCCAGGCCGTCCGGCTCGCGCTGACGGAGAAGGTCGCGGTGCTGACCGGCGGGCCCGGCTGCGGCAAGAGCTTCACCGTCCGCTCCATCGTCACCCTGGCCCGCGCCAAACGCGCCCGCGTCATCCTGGCCGCGCCCACCGGCCGCGCCGCCAAACGCCTGGCCGAGCTGACCGGCCACGAGGCCACCACCGTGCACCGGCTGCTGCAGCTGCGGCCCGGCGGCGAGGCCACCTTCGACCGCGACAACCCCCTCGACGCCGACCTCGTCGTGGTCGACGAGGCCTCCATGCTCGACCTGCTGCTGGCCAACAAACTCGTCAAGGCCGTCGCGCCCGGCGCCCACCTGCTGTTCGTCGGCGACGTCGACCAACTGCCCTCCGTCGGCGCCGGCGAGGTGCTCAAAGACCTGCTCGCCGCCGACGACGTCCCCCGCGTACGGCTCACGCAGATCTTCCGCCAGGCCCAGGAGTCCGGCGTGGTGGTCAACGCCCACCGCGTCAACACCGGCCGCCACCCCGTCCTCGAAGGCATGAAGGACTTCTTCCTGTTCCCCTGCGAGGAGCCCGAGGAGATCGCCGCCCTGACCGTCGACGTGGTCGCCCGGCGCATCCCGCGCAAGTTCGGCCTCGACGCCCGCCGCGACATCCAGGTGCTGGCCCCCATGCACCGCGGCGCGGCCGGCGCCGGCGCCCTCAACACCGCCCTGCAGGACGCGCTCACCCCCGCCCGCGAGGGCATGCCCGAACGCCGCTACGGCGGCCGGGTGTTCCGCGTCGGCGACAAGGTCACCCAGCTGCGCAACAACTACGACAAGGGCGCCGCCGGCGTCTTCAACGGCACCGTCGGCATCGTCGTCGACATCCGCCCCGACGAGCACAAGCTGACCGTCCTGACCGACGAGGACGAGCAGGTCGACTACGCCTTCGACGAGCTCGACGAACTCACCCACGCCTACGCGGTCTCCATCCACCGCTCCCAGGGCAGCGAGTACCCCGCCGTGGTCATCCCGCTGGCCACCAGCGCCTGGATGATGCTGCAGCGCAACCTCCTCTACACCGCGATCACCCGGGCCAAGAGACTCGTCGTCATCGTCGGCTCCCGCCGGGCGCTGGCCCAGGCCGTCCGCACCAGGGGCGCCGGACGGCGCCACACCGGCCTCACCCACCGCCTCGGTGAGCGGTCCGCCCAGCGCTGACCAATCCGGCTTTCCCTTTTCTTGACCGGCCGTTGACCTGCGACTGGCCGCGATAAGTGATCCAAATGTGACCGAACTCTCCTAAATGCTTCCGCGTCTTACATGCAGGAGCATTAGAGTTTTGGGGTGCACTTTGCGCGCATTAGGAAGGACTGACGTGAACATGACGCCTGGTTGGAGGAAGCCCGCGGCGGGCATCGCCCTGCTCACCGCGGCTGCCCTGACCGCGGCATGCTCGAACGGCAACGCCGCCACCAACGGCGACGGCGCACCCGGCGCCACCATCTCGGCCTCCCCACAGGCGCCGACGATCAAAATCTCACCCGCCGAAGGCAGCTCCAACGTCAGCCCCGACAAGAAGATCGTCGTCGCCGCCGCCGGCGGCACCCTGGACAACGTCATCGTCGAAGGCGCGGACGAACAAGTCGAAGGCAAGTACAACGCCGACAAGACCCGATGGGTCTCCAAGGGCCCCCTCAAGCCCTCCACCGACTACACCGTCACCGCCGCCTCCGGCGTCACCAGCGTCACCAGCGAGTTCCGCACCCTCAAACCCGCCATCGAACTCGCCGTCGCCGACGTCACCCCCAACGCCAAAGGCGAGAAACTCGGCGTCGGCGCCCCCATCATCGTCACCTTCAACCAGCCCGTCTCCGACAAGGCCTCCGTCGAACGCGCCCTCGACGTCGACGCCGAAAAGCCCGTCAAGGGCGCCTGGCGCTGGATCAACGACACCGTCGTCATCTACCGCACCGCCACCTACTGGCCCGCCCACCAGAAGATCAAATTCACCGCCGACCTCGAAGGCGTGAAAGCCGGCAAGGGCATGTACGGCGTCAAGGACTACACCACCACCCTCAAGATCGGCGCCAAGGTCATCAGCAAGGTCGACGTCAAGAAACACATGATGTACGTCTACCGCGACGGCAAACGCGTCCAGACCATGCGCATCAGCGCCGGCAAGGCCACCACCCGCGAATACACCACCACCTCCGGCGTCCACCTCACCATGGAACGCGCTAACCCCGTCCGCATGATCTCCCCAGGCCGCGAGAAGGACGACCCCGAGTACTACGACGTGATGATCAACCACGCCGTACGCATCTCCAACTCCGGCGAGTACGTCCACGCCAAGGACAACGTCTGGGCCCAGGGCGTCCGCAACGTCAGCCACGGCTGCATCAACTCCCGCCCCGACCAGGCCAAATGGTTCCACGACAACATGCAGCGCGGCGACATCGTCGACGTCACCGGCACCGACCGCGAGCTCGAATGGAACAACGGCTGGGGATTCTGGCAGATGTCCTTCACCCAGTGGAAGAAGGGCAGCGCCCTCAACGGCAGCCGGTGACGACCGGCTCCGACCACGACGCAGGGAACGCGACACACCCGGACAGGCGACCACCCCCGGCCGCGCGGTCACCCGCGCGGCCGGCGTCATCAAGCGCCGGACGGAGACAGACGACGCTGAAGGATCATCCCGGGCCACGCACCGACCGTGAACGGCTCGGCCCGGGTGAAACCACACCCCTCGTAATAGGCCACCAACCGGCCGTCGTCACCGGCGTAACAGTCGACCCGCACCAGCCCCACCCCACGCCGCGCCGCCTCCTCCAGCGCCCAGCCGAGCAGCGCCCGCCCCACCCCACGGCCCGAGAACCGCTGATCGATCACCAGCACCTGCACGTACAGCTCCGGCTCCCGCGCCGGCGTCACATAATCGTGCGGCGCCCCCACCACGACACACCCCGCGGGCTCGCCATCGACCTCCGCGATGCGCATCCCACCACCCCCGGCCCAGCCCTCCACCTGCGCGGCGCGTCTGGGATCACCGGTGAACGGATCGGCACCCCACTGCCCGGTGCGCCCACGCGCCACCAGGAACGCCACGGCGCTGTCGAACATGCCCAGCACCGCCGCCACATCCTCCGGCCCACCCTCACGAATCCTCATCCGGCCAGCCTAGAACCCGCCACCGACACCACGCCGGGGGAGTGGCCGGACCTCAGCCCCGCACCGCCCGCCCCAGCGCCGTCTCGTCATCGGGCGCCCACGGCCTGACCAGCATCACCGGCGCCTGCGACATGAACCGCGGCCGGCTCCCCAGATGCTCGTCAGCCGCGTGCACCGTGAACGGATGCACCAGGAATACATCACCTGGCCGCCCCACCGCATGCGCCACCGGCCGCTCCACGCTCACCCGATCGACCATCGGACCGGCCACGAACGGATCCAGGACCTCACCATCCCGCTCCGCCAGCAACGCCGCCACGTCCCGCTGCGAACCCACCCGGATCCGGGTCGGCGCGTCCTCCGCCCCCACCTCCGACAGCAACACGAGCAGCAACATCGTCGACGGCCGCCCGCTCACCCCCCACGTGCCATCCGCCCCCTGGGTGTTGGAGTCGATATGCCACCCGCGATCATCGGCCGGCGGCACCTTCGGGAAACGGACCGGGATATTGCCCAGGGAACCCATCGGCAGCCACCCGCCCCGCCCGGCCACCAGATCCAGCGCCTCGCCCAGCCGCGGACTCCGCACGATCTCACCGAACGGCCCGGCCCCCGTCAGATCGGCCGCCCACACCACCGGCTGCGTCCACCCCGCCGGATCATCGGGGGACAGGCCGATCTGCCGCCACAACCCCGCCCGCGCCTTATCGGCCACCTCACGCGGCACCACCGACTCCACCTTGACGAAACCGTCGGCGACGAACCGCTCCACATCGATGATCTGTTGCATACGCAGCACGCTAACAACGCCGTCAAACGAATTCTCAGACCAGCGACAACTGCGGGAACCGCGGCGCCCGCGCCACCTGCTCAGGCGCCCCCGACCGCATCCCGTACATCTCACACAACTGCCCGATCTGCCCCATGATGCGCTGCTCATACGCAGGGGAGGGGAGCCCCGCGGCATCGTAGAGCTCCTCATAACGCTCCACCAGACGCGGATGCGCACCGGCCAGCCACGACATGTACCACTGCCGCGTACCCGGCGGCAGCCGCAACACCACCGGCTCCACCGCCGCCGCCCCCGCCGCCGCGATCCGCCGCACCGTCGCCGACAACTGATCGGCCGCGTCGCTCAGCAACGGCAACACCGGCGCCATCAGCACCCGGCACGCCACCCCCGCCTCCACCAGCGCCGACACCAACTCCAACCGAGCCTGCCCACCGACCGCCCCCGGCTCCACCGCCCGCCGGATCCGCTCGTCGACGAACGCGATCGACACCGCCACCTGCGCCCCCGTACGCGCCAGCAACCCGGCGTCACGCACCACCAACGGGCTCTTGGTATAGACGGTGAACGCCACCCCCGCCCCGGCCAGCGCCTCCACCACACCCGGCATCAACCGATAAGTCCGCTCGGCCTCCTGATAACAGTCACCCGTCACACCCACCGCGATCGGCTCACCACCCCAGCGGCCCAGCTCGGCACGCAACCGCTCCACCGCGTTCGCCTTCACCACGACGCGAGTGTCGAAATCAGGCCCGGAATCCAGACCCAGCCGCCGGTGACCCGCACGGGCACCGCAGCCGCGGCAGGCATGGGCGCAACCCCGGTAGGGCGAGACCGCCCACCGCTGGGCGATGCCCGCGGTCCGCGGCACCCGCTCGATCATCGTGCGGGTCTGCGTCTCATAGAACCCGCCCCGCAGAACCGCGCGCCGCTCGATCAGCGGACGGTCGTCGTCGACGTCCACCAGCGAAAGCGCGTCCCAACCCACACCCCACAGTGGAACACGCTTTCGACTAGCTTTTCAACCGCTTCTCACACTCGGCCAGCCGCGCCCTCAGCACGGCCACCTCACGCTCCAACTCCAGGATCCGGCCGACCGAGACGAGCGTCATGCCCTCACCGGTCAGCCGGATCACCTCCCGCACCCGCACGATGTCGTCACGCGAGTAGCGCCGCTGCCCGCCCTGCGAACGCCGCGGGCTCACCACCTCGTGCGAATCTAGCCTGCGCAGGAACGCCTGCTGCACCTGCAGCATGTCGGCCACCTGGCCCAACGTGTAGAGGGGCGCACGGCTGTCGTCGAAAGGAAGCGAAGTCATGCGAACCCCCTCACCGGATCAGGCCACGATGGCCTTGACGTCCTTACCCCGCTGCACCGCCACCTTGCGTGGCTTGGCCTTCTCCAGCACCGGAATCCGCACCGTCAGCACCCCGCCGGAGTAGCCGGCCTCGATCCGCTCGGCGTCGAGGTGCTCCGACAGGTAGACGCGACGGGTGAAGGCGCCCATCCGGCGCTCACGCAGGAACGGACGGTCGTCCTCCTCCAGCGCCTCCTCACGCCTGGCGCCGACGGTCAGCACCCCCCGGTCGACGGTGACCTCGATCGAGTCGGGGTCGATGCCCGGCAGGTCGAAGCGGAGCAGGACGTCGTCCTTGCGACGAACCCCGTCCATCGGCATCCCGGCCGGCTCGCCAAGAGTGGCTCGCGCGAGCCGGTCGAACTGGCGCTCGAACTCCTGGACGAACGGGTCGATGGTCGTGAGCAGCATGTCTACCTCCTCGCTGAAACTCTCCTGAGAGGAAACCTCCAACTCGATTCATAGGTTAACTACACGCCGAGCTCCATGCAACCTCCAGAACTAAACTGGTACGAGCGTCCCACTCCTCCGAAGGAGACCCCCATGGCCTGGCTCCTCCTCGCCCTCGCCATCGCCACCGAGATCATCGCCACCACCGCCCTCAAACTCAGCGACGGCCTCACCCACCACGCCTGGACCGCAGCCGCCGCCACCGGCTACCTCACCTCCTTCGCCCTCCTCGCCCAAGCCCTCAAACTCCACCTCGACATGGGCACCGCCTACGCCATCTGGTCAGGAGCCGGCACCGCCGCCATCGCCCTCATCGGCACCCTCCTCCTCGGCGAAACCCTGACCCCCTTCAAGATCGGCGGTATCCTCCTCATCATCATCGGCGTCGTCGTCCTCAACCTCGCAGGTGGCCATTGACCTCCCACACCCCACCACCCCAAGAACGCGGACGCAGACGACGCGCCACCCTCCTCACCGCCGCCGTCGAACTCCTCACCCAAGGCGGCTTCGCCGCCGTCACCCACCGCGCCGTCGCCCACCGCGCCCACCTGCCCCTCGCCGCCACCACCTACTACTTCACCTCCCGCGACCAACTCCTCGCCGAAGCCTTCGCCCAACTCGTCCAGACCGAGCTCACCACCCTCCACACCTGGATCACCGACCACGGCCTCACCGCCCTGGCCGACCAGATCGCCACCGCCGACCGCCACCGCCAACTCGGCCTCTGGGAGCTCTACGTCCACGCCGGCCGCGACCCCGTCCTCCAGCAGATCGCCCGCCGCTGGACCGACGGCTGCGTCCACCTCATCGCCCAAACCCTCGCCCACCCACCCGACCACCCCCGCGTCCGCCTCCTCTACACCACCGTCTCCGCCCTCTGGCTCGAACAACTCGTCGAACAACGCCCCGTCCACGAAACCCGCACACTCCTCACCATCGCCATCGAAAACGCCTCGCCCCCCACCTGACCGTTCCCTACACTGCCCACGTGCTCCGACCCCGCTACCCGATCACCACCGACCGCCTGCTCCTCCGCCCCTTCACCACCGCCGACCTCCACGACCTGCACGCCTACGAATCCCGCCCCGACGTCGCCCGCTACCTCTACTGGGAACCCCGCGACCTCGACACCGTCCGCACCCACCTCGACAAGAAGATCACCCGCACCGCCCTCCACCACGAAGGCGACGCCCTCGACCTCGCCATCACCCTGCGCGACACCGGCCGCCTCATCGGCAACTGCATCCTCATCTGGACCAGCGCCCACCACCGCCAAGGCGAGATCGGTTACGTCCTCCACCCCGACCACCACGGACACGGCTACGCCACCGAAGTCGGCGCACCCCTGCTCCGCCTCGGCTTCCAGGACCTCCACCTGCACCGCATCGTCGGCCGCCTCGACGGACGCAACACCGCCTCCGCCCGCGTCCTGGAAAAACTCGGCATGCGCCGCGAAGCCCACCTCATCCACAACGAACACGTCAAAGGCGAATGGGCCGACGAGGTCATCTACGCCATGCTCGAAAGCGAGTGGACCCCATGACCATCCTCCACCTCGCCCGCCACACCGACTGGCAGCACGCCCGATCAGCCGGCGACTACCGCGTCTCCACCCTCGGCCGCACCCTCGACCAGGAGGGCTTCATCCACTGCAGCCACGACCTCACCCAACTCCACGAGGTCCACGACACCTTCTACGCCCACCTCACCGAACCCCTGGTCATCCTCGAGATCGACCCCACCGGCCTCGACATCCGCGACGAAGGCGGCTACCCCCACCTGTACGGGCCACTCCCGCTGCACGCCGTCACCACCACGCGCCCCTACCGGCCCCGCTGAACCCGCCTCCGAAACAGCCCGCACAAACCCGCGCCGACCACCACAATGACCACCATGGACCCCCGAACCGCCGCACAACGCTTCGCCGACACCTGGCAACACGGATGGACCCACCACGACGTCGACAGCATCCTCACCCTGTACGCCGACGACGCCGTCCACACCTCGATGCCCTTCCGCCCGCCACACCGGGGGAGAGGGGCCATCGCCGACTACATCCGCTGGTCATTCACCAACGAGACGGACCCCAGGATCACCTTCGCCACACCCATCGTCGACGGAGACCAGGCGGCCATCGAATTCCACGCCCACACCATCGACAACGGCGCACCCGTCACCCTCGCCGGCTGCGTCTTCGCCCGCTTCGACCCCGACGGCCTCGCCGTCCAGACCCGCGACTACTGGCACACCACAGACGGCCACCACTGACCAGCACACGAAACCAGGGGAGTGGCCCCCCACCGACACCCCGCACCGCGTCACACGCGACGCGGCCCCCGGCGACCGAGCCCGGTCAGCGAACCGCGCGCAACGCGGGCGCCACGCGAGCCGGCGGCACCTGCGCGCCCGGCTGCTGAACCTGCTGCTGCATCGGCGCCACCGGGCGCGTCATCTGGCGCGTCTGCTCCGCCTCGGCCAGCCGCTCCTCGCAGCCACCCCCGCAGTAACCGTTCGTGACGATGAGCCGCCCCCGCAGCGTTGTGTACGAATCCCGCCCCGAAGCAGGCAGAACCCCCTGACAGACCGGGCATAAAACCGATTGGTTCCCCACGTGCTGCTCCTCTCGCGGCGCGATAGCAGATTCCCACCCTACGGGCCACGACCTTGCGAGAACAGCGAATCAACTGAAGGTCAAGCGTACGGTCACGGTCACGCATCGTCGCGAGAACGGTCTACTTGACATAATATTCATTATCAAGCACAGGGAGAAGTCGTCCTCCGGACGGACCGTGATCGCCAGATAGGATCACCACATGCTGCAAATGGGTCTCCCTGAATTACTCATGCTGCTCTTCGCCGCCTTCGTCGTCATAGCCGTCGTCACCGGAGTCGTTCTCCTCGCCCTGGCCGTCAAACGGCGATCGCGCTAGAACGACACAGTTCGCCAACGGCCTCTGACGCCGCCGCCGCGACGGCGCTACGATCAGTGCATGCTCAGCCTGGCGATCTCCACCCCGGGCCTTGTCGCGCTCACCGCCGTCGTCACCGCCGCGATCATCTACCTGATCATCCTGGCGGTGCGCCTGACCCATCGCCCCCGCAACAGCCCGGCCCCCAGCGACGACATGGTCGACAAGGCCCGCGAGCTCAAGGCGCTCGGTCAGGTCCGCGAGGCCGTCTTCCTGGTCCGCGGCGAGACCGGCATGAGCCACCGCGCCGCCACCCGCTACGTCAACCGCCTCTGACCTCCCACCGCCCCCCGCCTGCACCACCCACGGCGGATGCAGGGACGCGCGACTGTTCACGCGCCAGGAGCGCGCCGAAGGCGGCGGCCAGCAGAGGAAGACCCGGCCCTGGCGCACGTTCGCGGCCTCGCCGAAGCCGGAGGTCAGCGCACCCGCGAGAGCGACAAGAAGGGCCGTCACGACGACGGGAACCCACCCGCTCGAAGCTTCGAAACCTCGTTCGACGTAAATCTCCGCGACCGCGTCGTCCAGCCGGTCGTCGAGGCGATTCTGCTCCTGTACCGTGACCCGGCGCAGTGTGGGATCGACGATCAGCTCGTCCGGCCGCAACTGGTAGCCGAGGTCGCGCACGATCGCCGACGGGACGAAAATCGTCTCCATGTGCGGGTCGGAGGTCCTGGCGATGACAGCCGGCACGGTCTTGGTCTCCATCACGTCGGCGTTCTCCTTGATCTCATAGAAGAGGTCCACCGAGTCGACCTTCACGTCGGCCGACGTGACCACCACGGCCGTGCCCTCGTCGTACGGAGTGGACTGATCGCCGGTGAGATACCGCAGCAGTTTCTCGTCACCAATGGCCTGATACTCGTAGAGAGGCTCCTCCGGAATCTCGACGTTCTGCGCACTCGCACTGAAGTGCCAAGAGTCGCTCGAAGGGCGCTCGCTCTGGGCGATCGGCACTCCGGGTAGCTCCCGTTCGATCGCCGCTCGCACGGCGCCCGCATCGGCCGCCGAGAAAGACGCCGGGAGGAAGGTGCCCGGCCGGACCAATAAGGTGCCGGCCCGGGCACGGGGAGAGTATTCGGCCCTGCTCTGCGACGTTTCGCCGACCGCGATGACCGTGAGCCCCACGCCGAAGGCCGTCACCATCATCGTCAGCGCGATCGCGCCCGCCGCGGGTACCCGGCGACCGGCCAGGTCGCGAACCGCCAGGCGCAACGGCAGTGGCAGCCGTTCCGCGTACGGGCCGGGGATCTCCAGCAGCCACGCGGGCAGCGGGCCGAGACCGGCGACGAGCAGACCCGCACCAATGAGGGTGATCAACAGCATCCCAAGGGATTCGAGGCCGCCGCGCCGTGAATCCTCATGCGCCAGCCAGGCGCCAAGCCCCATCAGCAAGGCGCCGGCGAGCGACACGAACAGTCCCATGACGACGCATCGCCGGCTCATGGACCCATGGCGGCCGGGCGGGGCGGAAAGCACCGCGGCAAGGACGGACCCGGATGCGACCATCAGAGGAAGGACCGCGAACACGATTATGAAGACGTAGTGCACAAGATCGAAGAACATGGCGGAAGAGTAGTGAGCCGCCGCGGCGACGTCTAAGCAGTGAAGGCATCGCATACGCGCCCGCCATGTTGGTCCACCCCCAGGAAGCCTGGTCTGTCGTCTGTACGGAATACAGACGCGATACCGGACAGAAGGTGGATTCTGTTCGGTATAGCCGATATCCCTCATTGAAGAACAGGGCAGCACAAACCAGCCGTCTCTGACGCCCCCGGGGCTGCCCGGCGATCGCCTGGACGGCCCCGACACTTAGCCCTTGCGCTAACCATTTCGAGACGCCATACTTAGCCGCATGGCACAGTATCCGGCGCAGCTCGACGGGGTGTTGGTCGCCCTCGCCGACCCGACTCGGCGCGCCGTCGTCCGGCGCCTCGGCCGCGGGCCCACGAGCGTCGGCGACCTCGCCCGCGAGTTCCCGATGACCCTCCCCTCGTTCATGAAGCATGTGCGGATGCTCGAATCGAACGGGCTCATCCACACGGTCAAGTCCGGCCGGGTGCGCACCTGCGTGCTCAACCGCGAGCGGCTCGCCTTGGTCGACGATTGGCTCGCGGAGCAGCGCCGGATCTGGACGGAGCACACCGACCGCCTTGAACAGTTCGTCACCGACCCAGAGGAGAACAGGCAGTGAATCCCGATCTCGACTTTGGCCTGGAGCGGATCATCCGCGCCCCGCGCGCGACCGTGTGGAGGGCCTGGACGGACCCGTCCCGGCTTGAGCGGTGGTGGGTCCCGGCTCCGTCCCGTTGCCGGGTGGATCGCCTGGACTTGCGGCCCGGCGGGGCGTTCGTGACGCGGCTGACCAACGACGGGGCCGAGTTCGTCCCGCACCTGGACGCCTGTTTTCTCGCCGTGGACGAGCTTGAGCGGATCGTGTTCACCAACGCGATCGACAGCGCGTGGCGTCCCGTGAGCCCCGCCCCGATCGCGATGACCGCCACGATCACCTTGAACGATCACCCGGACGGCACCGACTACCGCATCGTCGTCCAGCACTGCGACCCGGAGGCCCGCGATCATCATGAGAAACTCGGCTTCGCCGAGGGCTGGGGGATGGTAACCGGCCAGCTGGCCGCACTCGCCGAGGGCGTGCGATGAAGATCACTCTCACCGAGTTCGTCACACTCGACGGGGTCAGTCAGGGCCCCGGCTCGCCGGACGAGGACACCAGCGACGGATTCATCCGTGGCGGCTGGCTCGTCCCCCACATGGACGGGACGTTCGTCCAGCGCGCCTCCGAATGGCTCGACCTCGCCGACGGCCTGCTGCTCGGACGGCGGACCTACGAGGCGTTCGCACGCGATTGGCCGAAGATCACCGACCCGGCCGACCCGTTCACCGAGCGGATGAACACCCTGCCGAAGTACGTCGTGACGAACACCCTCACCGAAGGGACCTGGAACCCCACGACCGTCCTCAAGGGCGACCCGGTCCAAGCGGTCACCGAGCTCAAGGCACGGCCAGGCCGGGAACTCCAGATCCACGGCAGCGCTCGCCTCGGCGACTCGCTACTGGCGGCGGGCCTGATCGACACGCTCCGCCTCGCGGTCGCCCCCGCCGTCCTCCGGACCGGCCGGCGGCTGCTGACCGGCGCAGGCACCCCGTCCGGTCTCCGCCTGCTCCGCCACGAAGCTACGCCGAACGGCCTGCTGCTTCTGGAGTACGAGGTGACCGGCTCAGCACGCCAAGGCGAGTACAAGGGCGTCGCCGCCTTCGCGTTCTGACAGCGTGCCGCTCGTGAGCGGCCAGGCGGCCCCACTCCCCCGGCGTGTGAGCCGCGCCGCCGCTTGGCCATCTCCTGACCGGTAGATGGAGGCGACGAGATGGTCTCGCCACGACCCCTTCGACTACCGTGTGCGACATATCGAGCACATTGTGTCACTAAGGGAGTTGTTGTGAAGGTCGCCTGCGTCGGTGGTGGACCCGCCAGCCTGTATTTCTCAATCCTGATGAAGCGGACCGACCCGTCCCACGACATCACCGTGTACGAGCGGAACCCGGCCGGGTCGACGTACGGGTGGGGGGTGACTTACTGGGACGAACTGCTGGACAATCTGCGCGGCGCCGACCCTGAGTCCGCTCAGGCCATCGACGAGAGCTCGGTCCGGTGGGACAGCTGGGCCGCGCACCTGGACGACCGCGCGGTGGTGACGGTGGAGAACGGTGAGGAGGGCTTCGGTCTCGGCCGGCACCGGTTGCTGTCGATCCTCACCGAGCGGGCCCTGTCGCTCGGTGTGCGCGTCGAGTTCGAGCGTGAGATCGCCGCCGAGGAGGAGGTGGCCGGCGCCGACCTGGTCATCGCGGGCGACGGCGTGAACAGCGGGTTGCGCGAGCGTCATGCCGAGCATTTCGGCACCGAGGTCGCGGTCGGCCGGAACATGTACATCTGGCTGGGTACGACCAGGGTGTTCGAGGCGTTCACGTTCGCCTTCGTGGAGACCGAGTGTGGCTGGATCTGGTGTTACGGCTATCCGTTCAGTGAGGGGCAGAGCACCTGTGTCGTCGAGTGCTCCCCCGCGACGTGGAGTGGGCTGGGGTTCGGGGAGGCGAACGAGGCCGACTGCCTGGGTCTGCTGGAGAAGTTGTTCGCCGGGATGCTGGATGGGCATCCGCTGGCCGGCCGGGCGCAGGCCGATGGCGGGGCGCACTGGCTGAACTTCCGTACGGTGACGAACCGGACGTGGTTCCGCGGCAATCTGGTGTTGCTCGGGGATGCCGCGCATACGACGCATTACTCCATCGGGGCGGGGACGGCGCTCGCGTTGGAGGATGCGGCCTTTCTGGTCGGCGCGTTGCACGGGGGCATGGAGTTGGAGCCCGCGCTGGCCGGTTTCGAGCGGGGGCGTCAGGTCGCGATCCGGGGTTCTCAGCGGGCGGCCCGTTACAGCGCCCGGTGGTACGAGAGTCTGCCGCGGTACATCGGTCTGCCGCCGGAGCAGTTGATCGCGGTGCTGGGCCGGCGGCATTCGCGGTTGCTTCCGCATGTGCCGCCGCGGTTGTTCTACCGGCTTGATCGGTTGTCGGGGTGGTGGGGGTCGTTGCGTGGGGGTGACCACTGACGGGCGCTCTCTTTTTGTGGTGATTTGTCAGCGAAGTTTGCTCGGACGTGTCAAGATCGACGGGCTTGTCCATCCCCTCGAACGTCCGGAGGAACCTTCCGTTGCGGATCCTGCTTCTGTGCTCGTCGTTCAACGGCCTGACCCAGCGCGCCTGGCTGGAGCTGCGCCGGGCCGGTCACGATGTCAGCGTGGAGCTGGCGCTGTCGGAGCGGGTGATGCTCGAGGCGGTCGAGCTGGCCAAGCCGGATCTGGTGATCTGCCCGTTCCTGAAGGAGCGGGTGCCGGGGCGGCTGTGGCGTCACCACCGTACGGTCGTCATCCATCCGGGGCCGCCGGGTGATCGGGGGCCGTCGTCGCTGGACTGGGCGATCGCCGGCGCGGAGCCCGAGTGGGGGGTGACGGCGTTGCAGGCGGTGGAGGAGATGGACGCGGGCCCGATCTGGGGGTGGCGGACGTTCCCGCTGCCGGCCGAGCCGCCGCGCAAGTCGGCGTTGTACAACGGGGCGGTGGCGGACGCGGCGGTGGAGCTGGTCGTGGAGGTGGCGGCGAAGGCGGCGGATCCGGGGTTCGCGCCGGTGCCGCTGGACTATCGGCGGCCGGAGGTGCGGGGGCGCGCGCGGCCGGCGATGCGCCGGGCGGATCGGGAGTTCTCGTGGGCGGAGCCGACGGACGCGGTGGTGCGGCGGGTGCGGGCCGCCGACGGCGCTCCGGGCGGGCGGGCGGAGTTGTGCGGTCTGCCGGTGCGGGTGTTCGACGTGTACCGGGGTCCGGTGCCGCCGGTGCCGTCCGGGCCGCCGGGATCGGTGGTGGGCAGGGGCGAGGGTGCGGTGCTGGTGCGTACCGGCGACGGCTCGGTGTGGGTGGGGCAGTTGCGGCTGGACGCGCCGGGAGGTGTGAAGCTGCCGGCTGTCGCGGTGCTGGGTGAGCGGGTGGCCGGGGTGCCGGAGCGTCCGGGGTGGGGTGAGGTGACCTACGACCGTGGCGGGGATGTCGGGGTGGTGAGTTTCGACTTCTACAACGGGGCGATGTCGGCGGAGCAGTGCCTGAGGCTGGTGTCGGCGTTGCGGTACGCGGTGGCGCAGGACACGCGGGTGCTGGTGCTGCGTGGTGGTGAGGTGTTCTCCAACGGGATTCATCTGAACGTGATCGAGGCGGCGCGTCATCCGGAGGTGGAGGCGTGGCGCAACATCAACGCGATCAACCAGGTGTGCCGGGAGGTGATCGCGTGCACGGGGCAGCTGGTGGTGGCGTCGGTGGCCGGCAACGCGGGTGCGGGCGGGGTGATGATGGCGCTGGGCGCGGATCGGGTGGTGGTGCGGGAGCCGGTGGTGCTGAATCCGCACTATCGGACGATGGGGTTGTACGGGTCGGAGTTCTGGACGTACGTGTTGCCGCGCCGGGTGGGGGCGTCGGTGGCGCGGCGGTTGACGGATGAGGCGTTGCCGTTGGGGGCCGTGGAGGCGGTGGAGCTGGGGCTGGCCGACCGGGTGGTGGCGGGGTCGCGGCTGGAGTTCGAGCGGCGGGTGGTGGAGTACGCCGAGCGGCTGGCGGCCGGCGGCGGTTTTGGGCGGTTGCTGGCGGCCAAGCGGGAGGCGCGGGAGGTGGATGAGCGGCGTAAGCCGTTGGACGCGTACCGGGTGGAGGAGCTGGCGGAGATGAGCCGGGACATGTTCGACGATCGGAGCGGGTTCCGGGCGGCGCGGGAGGCGTTCGTGGGTAAGCGGGCGGCGGAGTCGACTCCGGCGCGGTTGGCGGTGCATCGGGAGCTGTCCGGCGCGTCGGGCGCGGATAACCCGATCGCATCTCATATGTGAGATATGGTCTCGTCCTGTGACAGACGATTATCTTGTACGGATTGGCCGGTTGATTCGGGACGCGCGTCAGCATCGTGGTTGGACGCAGCTTCAGCTGGCCGACGCGCTGGCGACGAGTCAGAGCGCGGTCAACCGGATCGAGCGCGGCAACCAGAACATCAGTCTTGAGATGATCGCGCGCATCGGTGAGGCACTCGACAGCGAGATCGTGTCGCTGGGGTACGCGGGGCCGATGCATCTGCGGGTGGTGGGCGGCCGGCGGCTGTCGGGCAGCATCGACGTCAAGACGTCGAAGAACGCGTGCGTGGCGTTGCTGTGCGCGTCGCTGCTGAACTCGGGGCGGACGATCCTGCGGAAGGTGGCGCGGATCGAGGAGGTCTACCGGATCCTGGAGGTGCTCGCCTCGATCGGGGTGCGGGCGCGGTGGATCAACGAGGGCAACGATCTGGAGATCGTGCCTCCGGCGCGGCTGGAGCTGGAGGCGATGGACACCGAGGCGGCTCGCCGTACCCGGAGTGTGATCATGTTCCTCGGTCCGCTGATGCACCGGACCGAGCAGTTCAGGATCCCGTACGCGGGCGGGTGCGATCTGGGCACCCGTACGGTGCAGCCGCACATGTCGGCGCTGAGGCCCTTCGGGCTGGACATCACGGCCACGGGCGGCTTCTACCACGCGCGGGTGGATCGCGAGGTGTCGCCGTCGCGGCCGATCGTGCTGACCGAGCGGGGCGACACGGTGACGGAGAACGCGCTGCTGGCGGCGGCGCGGCACGACGGGGTGACGGTGATCCGCAACGCCTCGTCCAACTACATGGTGCAGGACCTGTGTTTCTTCCTGGAGCAGCTGGGCGTGCGGGTCGAGGGCATCGGCACGACGACGCTGACGGTGCACGGGGTGGCCTCGATCGAGCGGGACGTCGACTACTCCCCTTCCGAGGATCCGGTGGAGGCGATGAGCCTGCTGGCGGCGGCGGTGGTGACGTCGTCGGAGCTGACGATCTGCCGGGTGCCGGTTGAGTTCCTGGAGATCGAGCTGGCGGTGCTGGAGGAGATGGGCCTCGATCACGATCGGGGGGTGGAGTATCCGGCGGCGAACGGGCGTACCCGGCTGGTGGATCTGACGGTGCGGCCGTCGAAGCTGGTCTCCCCCATCGACAAGATCCATCCGATGCCGTTCCCGGGGCTGAACATCGACAATGTGCCGTTCTTCGCGGCGATCGCGGCGGCGGCGCAGGGCTCGACGCTGATCCATGACTGGGTCTACGACAACCGGGCGATCTATCTGACGGAGCTGACGCGGCTGGGCGCGTCGGTGAAGCTGCTGGATCCGCATCGGGTGCTGGTGGAGGGTCCGACGCGGTGGCGCAGCGCGGAGATGATGTGCCCGCCGGCGTTGCGTCCGGCGGTGGTGGTGCTGCTGGCGATGATGGCGGCCGAGGGCACGTCGGTGCTGCGGAACGTGTACGTGATCAACCGGGGGTATGAGGATCTGGCCGAGCGGTTGAACGCGCTGGGGGCTCGGATCGAGACGTTCCGCGACATCTGATTTTCTGTCGGTGGCGGCCGCTACCGTCTCCTCGTGGATCCTCGGGGTTGGGTTCTCGTGGCGAGGGTGAGGGGTGACGGTGCGGCCTGCGGAGCTCGAACGGGTGACGGTGGCGGAGGCGGCTGACCGCTATGTGGAGTTGGTGCGGGCCAAGTCGCTGACGGGCGCGTTGTCGCGGTCGACGGCCGAGGTCTACGCGCGTGACGTGGTGACGTTCGTGGCGCTGGCGGGCGCGGAGACGGTGCTCGACGATCTGACGGGCGCCGACATGGACGCGGTGCTGCTGGCGTTCGCCCGCAAGCCGGACGGGCGGCGCTCCGCCGCCCGGGGCGGCGGAGCCACCGGGGGTGCTGGGGGCGGTGGGGCGGTGGCCGGTGCGGACGGTGAGGGGCGGGCCGGGGGCGCGTCGCAGTCACCGTCGTCGCAGGCGCGTTTTCGCCGGTCGGTGTCGGCGTTGTTCAAGCATGCGGTGCTGGCCGGCTGGGTGCAGGTCGATCCGATGGCGTCGTCGACGGTGACGGCGCGGGAGCGGGGCGGGCTGCGGCCGGAGCGGCGGGCGTTGACGCGTGAGCAGGCGCAGGGGCTGATCGGCGCGGCGCGGTCGATGAGCGAGGAGCGCGGCGAGGGCCGGCGTGATCAGCGGATGGAGACGCGCGACGCGTTGATCGTGCTGTTGTTGTCGACGATGGGGCCGCGGGTGTCGGAGCTGGTGCGGGCCAACGTCGAGGATTTCTACACCAATGACGGAGTGCGTTACTGGCGGATCTTCGGCAAAGGGGGCCGCACGCGTGATGTGCCGCTCCCCCGTGACGTGGCGGCGGCGCTGGACGACTATCTGGCGCGGGGGCGGGCGGCGGTGCCGGACAAGGCGTTGCTGTTGTCGTGGCGGGGGCGGCGGCTGGCGCGGGGCGACGTGCAGGCGGTGATCGACCGGGTGCGGGCGCGGGTGGATCCGGAGCGGCGGCGTTCGGTGACGCCGCACGGGTTACGGCATACGACGGCGACGCATCTGCTGGCCGACGCGGTCGACATGGACGCGGTGCGGCGGGTGCTGGGGCACAGCGATCTGTCGACGCTGGGGCGTTACCGTGACGAGTTGCCGGGTGAGCTGGAGGTGGCGATGCGGGCGCATCCGCTGCTGCGGGAGCCGCGGCCGTCCGACTGACGACTCTCCCCCGGGCGTCGTCCGCTGGGCTGGTCGACGGTGGCGCTTGGCTCCCCGCGCGGGCAGGCTGGGGCGTTCGGGTCGGCGACGGGTTCTCCGCCGGTGGCGTGCCGAGCGGGCCGGCGGGGTGCTCAGGTGGGGACGCTGGTGGTGAGCCGGGCGGCCAGGTGGTCGAGGGGGATGTGGAGGACCTCGGCGAGGGCGGCGATGGTGAAGAAGGCGGGGGTGGCGATGCGGCCGGTCTCGATCTTGCGGAGGGTCTCGGCGGACATGCCGGCGGCGGCGGCGACCTCGACGATGCTGCGTTCGCCTCGGGCTTGGCGCAGGAGCAGGCCGAGGCGTTCGCCGCGCAGGCGTTCCTCGGGTGTCAGCGCAGGCCGTACCATGTGCCCCATTCTACAACCGGGATACAAATACCGTTCGGGATAGGAATACCGGTAAGCGGGCCGGGTGGGCGGGTGCTCACGCCTGCCCGGCGCGGGCCGGCCCGCAGGTGCGGGCGGCGCCGCGGCATGAGCGGGATGTTCTCGTCCGGGCCGTGTGCGTGTCAGCCGTGTTCGTCCTCGCCGTGTTCCCCTTTACGGCCACCCGATTCCAGCTTCCTGAAGGCCGTCGCGCTCACCCCGGACGGGCCGCGCATGCGTACCGTCCTCACCTACTCCCTGTCCGCCAACCCCGCCTCGGCGCACCGCACCGACCAGACGGACCTGTTATCGCGCGGCCCGTGGGTCACCGGGCGGTTCGCCGAGGCCGAGATCGCCGCCGACCCGCATCTGAGGACCATCACGGTGCGCGGATGAGATCTACGGCGTTCCGCGCCCGCGGCGGTGTGCCGGGTACGGGCGCGGAAACCGCGGAACGTCACCTCGGATGGGTCATCTGAAGGCGGCGATGTTGCGGATCGCCCACGCGGCGAACGTGCGGGGCGTGCGGCCGAGGACCTGTTCGACGTCGGGGCTGATCCTCCGCTCGGCGGGAGTGGGATCGCCGAGGATGTCGAGGGTGGTCTCGACCACGGGCTCGGGCATGAACCGCAGCATCTGCGCGCGGGCCTCGTCGCGGGTCTGCTCGACGAAGCGGATCGGCTCGCCGAGCGCGTCGCCGATCACCTCGGCTCGTTGCCGGGGCGTGCTGAGGGCCGACCCGGTCAACTCGTAGATCCGCCCGGCGTGACCGTCCTCGCGCAGGGCGGCCGCGGCTACCTCGCCGATGTCGGCCGGGTCGATGAGCGGCAGTCCGGTATCGCCGAAGGGCGCGGCGGCCGTGCGCCGCGTGCGGATCGTCTCGGCCCACGCCAAGGTGTTGGAGGCGAAGCCGCCGGGTCGCAGGATCGTCCAGTCCATGCCCGACCGCCGGACGGCGTCCTCGATGGACAGTCCCATGCGCCCATGGGACGGCGACTCCGGCCGGGTTGCGACCCCTTGGGAGGACAGCAGGACGACCCGTCGAACGCCGCCGGCTTTCGCGACGTCGAGGATGCCCTGGGGGCTCACCAGGTGCGCGGCGGCACCACCGTCGTGGAGGAACACCGCGTCGGCGCCGTCGAAGACGGGCCGAAGGCTCTCAGGGACGGCCAGGTCCGCCTGGCGGTGCCGGACGCCTTCCGGCACCGTCACATCCGAGACTCCTCGGGACACCGCCGTCACCTGCTCTCCGGCTGTCGCGAGGGCCCGCACGAGCGGCCGGCCGACGTTGCCGGTGGCTCCGGTTACTACGATCATGAGCTTTCCCCTCGGTGGTGACCAGTCATCGCGGGAGCTTTCCCCCGGCAAGTTAGTTGACTGACTGAGATATGACCATAGCCAGTCGATCCCGCCGGTGTCTATGGTTAGTCAGGTGACCGACTTGAAGAAAAGTGATCGGACCCCGGCCCCCACGAAGCGGGGCAAACGGGAGCAGCTGACGGCCGCCGCAGTGCGGATGCTGCACGAGCAGGGCGTGGAGAAGACAACGCTCGCTCACATCGCGCAGGCGGCCGGCATCCCCGTGGGCAACGTCTACTACTACTTCAAGACCAAGGACGACCTCGTCGAGGCGGCCATCGGCGCGCACGCGCGGAGCCTCCAGGAAATGATCTCTTCGCTCGACGAGCTCCCCACCCCGCAGGACCGGCTGAAGACACTCATCGGCGGCTGGATACGGCAACGCGACCTCACCGCCCAGTACGGCTGCCCCACCGGAACCCTGGCCTCGGAGCTCGACAAACGCGCCGATGGTCTCGACCGGACTGTGGCCGAGGTCATGCGGGTCCTGATCGACTGGACCGAGCAACAGTTCCGTTCGATGGGCCGAAGCGACTCCCGCGACCTCGCGGTCGCCCTGATCGCCGCCTACCAGGGGATCTCGTTGCTCACCAACACCTTCCGCGACCCCGAGCTCATGACCCGCGAAGGCGACCGGCTGGAACACTGGATCGACTCGCTCGGCCGGCCGCCAGGAGATCCCGACGGCCGGCCGGCCGGCCCGCCAGGCGATGCCCGGTGAAAGCTCATCGGGAGTGATGGTCGCGCATTGTGACGACGCTGGTGGCGGCGGCGTGGCAGGCGCCGCGGCCGTCGGCGCGGGCGACGATCCGGCCGGCCTCCACCCGGACGGCGACCTCGGTGCCGTCGCCGACGGCGGGCACTCCGGCCGCTGCCGCCACCTCGCCGGAGGCGTCGTGCACGACCCGCAGGCCAGGCCAGGCGCAGGAGGGGAACGCCTGGCGCAGGCAACCGACACACCTCGGCGACGACGAGCCGCGCCAGCGGGGCGAGCTCGTCGGGCGAGCCGGTGACCAGCACGGCGGTGTCTGTGTCACATCTTTCGACCCGCCGTTTCTCCTGCAGGGTGCACTCCGGTGAGCGCAAGGGTGAGCAGCCGGTCGGCCTGGGCCGCGCCGTCGGGTTCCTGCTCAACGGCCAGGCAGATGGCGTTGACAAGTTTGAGCAGGTCCGTGATCGAGACATCGGGCCGTGCGGCGTTCGCCCGGCATGCGCGGGCCAGCAAGTCCGCTCCGGCGTTGGTGATCATCGTGTGGCAGGTGGCGCCCAGGGCCGGATCGCCGTTGCGGGCTCCCCCCATCAGTGAGGCGGCCAGGCCCCGGTTGGACACGGCGTGCCTGGCGACGGCTCCGAGCCAGCTCGCCAGCGCCCGTCCGGGGTCGGGGTCGGCGGCCAGGTCGGCAGCAGTGGCGCACAGGGCCTCGACCTTGTCCCGGAAGACGGCCTCCAGCAGTTGCTGCCGGGAGGGGAAGTGGCGGTGCAGCGTGGCCGAGCCGACGTCGGCGCGCCGGGCGATCTCCTCCAGTGACGCCTCGGCTCCGTGCTCGGCGACGGCCTCGGCGGCCGCGGCCAGGATGCGGTCGTAGTTGCGGCGTGCGTCCGCGCGCATCGGACGCGTGGGCGCGGTCGCACGGCTGTCAGGCGGCATGTGCTCTCCGGCGGGCTTGCAAAAACGGGGTGGTCCTCCATATCGTACTCACCCAGAACCGGAGGGCCACCCCACTTAGGTGGGTGGCCGCCGCATGCCTACCTTCTGGAGACACATCGTGAAGACCATCGTGGTGGAGGGGGCGACCGGCCTGCAGGGCCGGGCCGTGACAGCACGACTGCTCGCCGACGGCTGGCAGGTACGGGCGGTGACGCGCGATCCGGCCGCTGCGCCGGCCCGGGCGCTGGCGCAGGCGGGCGCCGAGGTTGTCCGCGCCGAGATGGACAACCTCGCCTCGCTCGTCGCAGCGGCCGAGGGCGCCTACGGCCTGTACAGCGTGCAGCCCACCGTCGGTTCCCCGGGCACTCCGCCGGGCTTCTCGGCCGAGGACGAGGTCCGCTGGGGCCGCAACGTCGCCGACGCGGCGCACGCCGCCGACGTGCGCCACCTGGTCTACGCCTCGCTCGCCGGCGCCGGCCGCCACAACACCGAGAAACTGCCGAGCAACACGATCAACAAGTGGCGGATCGAACAGCATATCACCCGGCTGGGCCTGCCCGCGACCTTCTTGCGCCCGGTCTCCTTCATGGAGAACTACACCGGCGCCTACCACCTGCACGACGGCACCGTGGCCACCGCGTTCGCCGCTGACGTGCCCCAGCAGGTCATGGCCGTCGACGACGTCGGCGCCTTCGCCGCGTTGGCCTTCGCCCAGCCGGGCGAGTGGATCGGGCGCGCGGTCGACCTGGCCGGGGACGAACTGACCCCGCGCCAGATCGCCGCGGCCATCTCCGAAGCCGTCGGCCGGCCGCTGCCGTACGTCCAGATCCCGATCGAGGCGATCGCGCAGATCGGCGAGGAGTTCGCCTTCGCCTATACCTGGCTCAACGAACGCGGCTACCGCGCCGACGTCCCCTTCACCCGCGTGCTGCACCCCGGCCTGATGGACCTGCGCACCTGGCTGCAGCGGACGGGAGCGGCCCAGATCGCCGGCTTCCTGGCCGCCCAGGACACTGCCAAGCAGGACCGATGAGCACGCTCGGCCTCGGACGGGTCGGCATCTGGGCGGGCGAGATGGACCGCTCTATCCCGCCCTCGCCATGCGTCAGGCGGCCGCCGCCATCGAGGGCCTCGGCTATCCGGCCCTGTGGTTTCCCGAGACGACCGGCCGCGAGGCGATGACCCAGGCCGCTCTCTCGGGCCGCAAGCGCTGCTGGCGGTCACCCAGCTCGTTGTCCTGGACTCATCCCGCGCCCGCGCGGCCGAGCCGGCCCGGGCCTACGCGGCCGCCGCCCTGCCCAACCGGCTCGCGCCGCTGCGCGACCTGGGACAGGAGCTTGCCGCACAGGTGCTGTGAGCGAGCTCCTGATCAACACCCACGCTCACGGCGTCAGAGCGGAGGCCAGAAAGTCGCGCAGCGCGGCGGTCACCTCGACGGGACGTTCCAGCGGGGGCAGGTGGCCGGTCTCCGGCAGGTCGACGCGGCGCGCACCCGGGATGCCCGCCGCCAGCAGCCCGGACACCTCCTGGATGCCCGGCACGTCCGCCAGCCCGTTGATCACCAGGGTGGGCGCGGCCACCTCACCCAGCCGGCCGGCCGCCGGCGGATCGAGCTGCCGCTCGACGGCAGGCGGGCCGCTCCACTCGCGGCGGAACACCTCCCGGCACATCTCCACCGCGGCCTCCCACACCTCGTCGGCCAGATCGGCCCGGCCCCGGTCGGGACCGGCCACCTGCCACAACGTGTGAGCCCGGGCGATGGCCAGCGTGTCAGCCGGATCAACCCGGCCCGCGGACCCGTCGCGATAGCGGGCCAGCCGGTCGGCCGGCACCGCGCCGTGCACCCGTTGGCCCGCCTGGGCCAGCATCTCCGGCGGCCACGAGTGCCCCGACAGGCCGGAACAGATGAGCACCAGCCCCGCCACCCGCTCCGGCGCCACGAGCGCGGACTCCAGAGCGTAGGCGCCACCCATCGACGAGCCCACCAGCACCGCCCGCCGCACGCCCAGCGCGTCGAGCACCGCCAGCAGATCCTCGTGATGGCACACCCACTCGCCGGGATCACCCGACTCGCCGTGGCCGCGCCAGTCATAGCGGATCACCCGGTGCCGCCGCGACAGCTCCCGGAACTGGTGCTCCCACATGCGCCGATCGGCCACCCCGGCATGCGAGAACACCACCGCCACGTCACCGCCAGGCCCCGCCTCGTCGTACCCGAGCCCCAACGTGTCGATCATCGCCATGCGCGCACCGTACCGCCGGAAAGTCGGCGGCAGGCGGCACGTTCGCCACGAGCACACCTCGCTCGCCACCCCCGCGAGACCGCCGGCCCGGACCACGCCCGCGACCACTCACCGAGACCGGCCACAACACCCGCCCGGCGACCACTCCCCGCGCCGCAGGCGGCGCCCCCGCCCCGCCCAAACCCGGCTCACGCCCCGAGACCGAGAGCGGCCGCCGTGACCGCGCGCGCCCGCGACGGCGCCATCAGCAGATCCACCGAATCCGACACCTGGTCCACGTTCCCCACCAACGGCAACGCCCTGACCACCGGATCCGACACCGCCTCCAGCAACGCCCGCGCGAACCGGTCACCCCCGATCACCTGGAACGGCCGATCGTGGAAACCACGCACCCGCTCATCCAGCCGCTCCGCCAGCGCCACCCGGTTCTGCATCGCCGCCACCCGCCCGTACGCCGCCGCCAGACCACTCTCCCGAGCCCGCCACGACCGCGCCGCCAACGCCGACCCCAACGCCTCCCCCAGCTCCGCCGACCCCGGCAACCGCGCCAGCGCACTACCGAGCCACTTCGCGTACGGCGGATAACGCCGCCGCAACAACAACGCCAGCCGCATCACCTCACGCGCCAGCCGCGCCGCCACCACCGCCGACCCCAGCTCGTCACCCACCTCCCCGCACCGCCCAGGAAACGGCTCCTCCTGCGCGATGCGCCGCCACTGACACGCCAACACATACCGCCACACGTCAGCCGGATACCACCGCAACGCCGCCCGGACCTTCTCCAACCGGCCCAGCCCATCGTGGAAGACCTCACCCCCGGTCACCTCGGCCAGGCTCTGCCACGGCACCGACAACCAGTCGAGCAGCGAAATCCCCCCGCCGCCCTCCGGATCGAACCCGAGCCGCCCCTCCAGCCACACCCCCAGATCCGCCACCTCGACCCCCGGCCGCACCACCCCGTGATAGTCGAACACCGTCTCAAAACCGCGAAACCGGCCAGGCAGCCCCGCCACCACCCTCGCCTCCACGGCCTCCACCGCCTCCGGCGCCGTGAACACCAGCACCCGCGGACCCCAGTCATGGTCGGCCGAACGCCCCGTGTCGAACGCCAGCACCTCAGACCCCGGCCCGATCAACGCGGCACTGTGCGGCACACCGGCCACCAGCGGCGCCACCACCTCGGCGTAGAACGCGCGGGACAACTCAATACCAGGCACAAAATCGGACATCACACCGCCCACTGTGCCTGACGCCCTCCGCAACCTCACCCGAATTAATCCCCCGAACCGTTCGACCCGGGCTCAACGGCACAGAAGGACAGCGAACAGGCTCAGCGGAGCCGCGACGACCTCACCGGAACCCGCCCGTACCCGATCCGCTCGTACACCCCGATCGCCGACGGATTGTCGTCATCCACCATCAGCGCCACCCGCCCATGCGCCGCCACCAGCTCACCCGACACCCACCGGCACACCCGCTCGGCCAGCCCCCGCCCCCGCCAGGCCACCGCCGTCGCCACCCCCGCCACCAACCCCACCGACGGAGCACTCCACGCATCGGCCGCCACCGCCACCAACCGCCCCTCCACCCGCACCCCGGCCCACCGCCGCACCCCGGCCCCGCCCGGCACCGCGTACGACCGCGGCGCCGCCTCCGCCAGCAACGCCGCCACCTCCCCATCGACCTCCGGCCCCAGCCACCCCACCTCACCCACAGCCGCGGCAACACCGGACCCGGCCCCACCCGCACGCACCACACCGCCACCACGCGTGAACGACCCGCCGGGCAGGCTCATCCACGAGAACGCCCCCGAGACCTCCAGCCCCTCGACCTTCGACGCCACCTCGGCCACCAGCTCAGCCCCGCCCAGCGGCCGGAACGACGGCCCCACCTCCGCCAGCGCGTACCGCACCAGCTCCACCGCGTCCGCCACGCCGCCCCACACCGCCAGCCGGTCACCCCGCGCCACCCCCGGCGCCGCCGCCACCACCGCGTCACCCAGCGCCCACGCCCGAGCCCCGCCCGTCAGCCCCTGCGCCACCCACACCAGCAGATCGTCATCACCACACGCCGCCCGCACCCGGTCCGGCGAGGTCAGCTCACGCATCACAAAATCGCGCCCGGACGGTAGACGGCCGCCTCCGGATACGCCGCCACCAGCTCACCCACCTGCTGCGACACCGCCTCCACCTGATCAGCAGCCGCCCCCGTGAACGACACCCGATCAGCCAGCAACCCCTCCAACGCCGCCCGATCCAGCGGGAACCGCTCATCGGCCGCCAGCCGGTCCAGCAACTCGTTGGCCACCCCACGCGACCGCATCGCCAGCGCCGACGCCACCGCGTGCTCCTTGATCAGCTCATGCGCCTGCTCACGGCCCACACCCGCCCGCACCGCCGCCATCAGCATCTTCGTCGTCGCCAGGAACGGCAGGTAACGATCGAGCTCCGCCGCGATCACCGCGGGGAACGCCCCGAACTCGTCCAGCACCGTCAACATCGTCTCCACCAGACCGTCGAAGGCGAAGAACGCGTCCGGCAACGCCACCCGGCGCACCACCGAACACGACACGTCACCCTCGTTCCACTGGTCACCCGCCAGCTCCCCCACCATCGAGGCGTAACCCCGCAACACCACCGCCAGCCCGTTGACCCGCTCGCACGACCGGGTGTTCATCTTGTGCGGCATCGCCGACGAGCCGACCTGCCCCTCCTTGAACCCCTCCGTCACCAGCTCGTGCCCCGCCATCAACCGGATCGTCTTGGCCAGCGACGACGGCGCCGCCGCCAGCTGCACCAACGCCGACACCACCTCGAAGTCCAGCGACCGCGGATAGACCTGCCCCACACTCGTCAACCGCCGCTCGAACCCCAGATGCGCCGCCACCCGCCCCTCCAGCTCGGCCAGCTTGCCGCGATCACCGCCCAGCAGGTCCAGCATGTCCTGCGCGGTGCCCACCGGCCCCTTGACCCCCCGCAACGGATAGCGCCCGACCAGCTCCTCCAGCCGCCGGAACCCCACCAGCAGCTCGTCGGCCGCCGACGCGAACCGCTTGCCCAGCGTCGTCGCCTGCGCCGCCACATTGTGCGAACGGCCCGCCACCACCGTCGCCTCGTGCTCCTCCGCCAGCGACGCCAGCCGCGCCAGCAACGCCACCACCCGATCACGCACCAGCAGCAGGCTGTCACGCACCTGCAACTGCTCGACGTTCTCCGTCAGGTCACGCGAGGTCATCCCCTTGTGCACCTGCTCATGCCCGGCCAGCGCGTTGAACTCCTCGATGCGCGCCTTCACGTCGTGCCGGGTCACCCGCTCCCGCGCCGCGATCGACTCCAGATCGACCCGCTCGACCACCTTCTCGTAGTCGGCCACCGCGCCCTCGGGCACCGCCACGCCCAGCTCCGCCTGCGCCCGCAACACCGCCAGCCACAACCGGCGCTCCGCCACCACCTTGTACTCGGGCGACCACAACCGGGCCAGCTCCGGCGAGGCATAACGAGCGGCCAGGACATCAGGGATACGCGGCTTCGAAGTCACGTCGGACAAGTCTATTCACCCGGCTCCACCCGCACCGCACCAGGCCCGCGACCGGATCGGCCGCCCGTCAGGCCCCACCCCGATCGGGGTATGACCGGCAACGAGCACACCCGGGGGAAAGAGGACGGCGATGGACAACGACCAGGTGAACGCCTTCATGGAACGGTTCGTGACCGACCTGGCGGCGACCGACGCCGCCGGCTCCGTCGTGATCGGTCACCGGCTCGGCCTCTACCGCGCGCTCACCCGAGGACCCGCGACCCCGGAGGAGTTCGCCGAACGCACCGGATGCCACCCGCGCTACCTCACCGAATGGCTGCGCGGCCAGGCCGCCGGCGGCTACGTCGACCACGATCCCCGAACCGGCCGATTCTCCCTGACCGAGGAACAGGCGTTCTGCCTGGCCGACCCCGACGGCCCCAACGTGCCGGCGGCCTTCCTCATCGCCCTGGGCATGCTGCGCGCCGAACCACGCATCACCGAGGCGTTCCGCACCGGCGCCGGCGTCGGCTGGCACGAACACCACGAGGACGTCTTCATCGGATGCGACGCCTTCTTCCGGCCCGGCTACGCCGCCGCGCTGGTCCCGGACTGGATCCCCGCCCTGGACGGCGTCGACGCCAAGCTCACCGCCGGCGCCCGGGTCGCCGACGTCGGCTGCGGCCTCGGCTCCTCGTCCATCCTGCTCGCCGAGGCCTACCCGCGCACCACGGTCACCGGCTTCGACTACCACGCCGAGTCGATCGCGCGGGCCCGCGCGCGGGCCGCCGAAAAAGGGCTCACCGACCGGGTCGGCTTCGAGGTGGCCACCGCGCAGACGTTCACCGGCGCCGACGTCGACCTGGTGACCATGTTCGACTGCCTGCATGACATGGGAGACCCGCTCGCAGCGGCCCGGCGGGTACACGAGGCACTGGCTCCGGACGGCACGTGGCTCCTGGTGGAACCGTTCGCCTCCGACCGGGTCGAGGAGAACTTCACCCCCATAGGGCGGCTGTACTACAGCGCCTCCACGTTCCTGTGCGTCCCCAACGGGCTGTCCCAGCCGGGCGGGTACGCGCTCGGCGCGCAGGCCGGTGAGGCCGCGATCCACGAGGTGATGACGGACGCGGGCTTCACCCGGTTCCGGCGGGCCGCGCAGACCCCGTTCAACCTGGTCTACGAGATCCGGCGGTGACCCCTCCTCCGCCAGTGGCGGAACCAGCCGGCCATCAGCCCGTCGGACCGGGCATTTGATTCCGGGCGGCATTGGTGAATGGTTGTGGTTGTTCTGTCGGTGTATGTAATTTGCATAAACGACATGTCCTTTACAATGTAGATTCTTTCCTGCGCTATTCCGCCACACCCTCTGACTGGCTCATCAAGTATTTTCCAATCGCTTGATGAGCGAACGAGCGCACGGTGAAACCTCAACCGAGCACCTGGGACAGCAGGGGGAAACGAACACATGGAACAGACGTTCCTCACACCGCTCCAGTCCGGCGACACCAAGCTGCTGACCGCGAAACTCTTCCTCGACGAGCTGATCGCGTGGACCGACGCCAACCTCGACACGATCACGGGCTGGTGGGCCAACCCGGGAGAGGGCTGGGAGGACTCGCTGAGAACCGCCTTCACGCTGCACCTGCAGAAGAAGTACCTCTGGGCCGACCTGGGAGCTCCGCAGACGCGCAACGTCTACCCCACCGCGAAAATGGCCTGCGACTGGGTGCTCAACGGCACCGTCGCCGCCCGCGCCTCCGACAAGGTCATCGTCGAGGTGAAGGTCCAGACGATCGACGCGGCGAAGAACTTCAGAAGCAACTTCGAAAACGACATCGAGAAACTCGACAAGGTCGACACGGCCTACGCCGACTGCCTTCGGCTGGCCATCGGGGTCTTCTTCACCAGAGATTACGACCCGAACCAGAAGAAGTCCGCTCCCAAACCGAAAAAGGCTCACGAGCCCATGGAGTCCGCCGGCACCTCGCAGGGCTTCACGAAATGGCTCAACGCGTTCCACCACGTCTACTTCTCCGACACCTACAATCCGGACCCGCGGAAGCCGGGATCGGTGACCGCGACCCGGGTGCGCAAGGCCGGAGCGATCCACAGCGACAAGGGCGGCGAGGGCATCGTCAGAGCTGAGGGCGTCCCGCTGACGGACGAGGACGTCAGCGAGCTCGGCATCGTCTGGGCCCTGCTCCCCTCGAAGAACGAACTGCTGAGGCGCAAGCAGGCGGAGAAGGAGGCCCAGGAGAAGGCGGCGCAGGAGAAGAGGGGAAAGTCGGAGAAGAGGACGAGAGAGGAGACGGATTCGGATCAGGGAGAGGGGTCGAGTTCCTCCGACTCGGTGTTCGAGAAGAAGCGGCCGACCAAGCGGGCCAACACCACCGACAAATGATCGACCGGCGCTCGTGCACCGGCCTGGAGAAGTCAGCTCAGCGTGGCCGCCTTGCGCAGCAGCACTGAGCGTTCGCGCTGGTTGGCGCACAGCCGGGCCGCCAGCTCCAACTCGGCACGTGCCTCCGGTCGCCGGCCGAGTCGGGCCAGCAGCTCACCGCGTACGGTCGGGACCAGATGCGAACCGGGGAGCCTGTCCGAAGCGATCAGCTCGTCCACGATGGCCAGGGCTTGCGCCGGGCCCGAGGCCATGGCCACGGCGACCGCCCGGTTGAGCTCGACCACCGGCGAGGGCGCGACCCGGCCGAGCGCCTCGTAGAGCAGCACGATCCGGTCCCAGTCGGTCGCCTCGACCGAGGACGCCGACGCGTGGGTGGCGGCGATCGCGGCCTGCAGGCCGTAGGGGCCGAGACCACGAGCCGACGCCTTCGCCAGCGCGGCCAGCCCACGGCGGATCGCCGAGAAGTCCCACAGCCGCCGGTCCTGGTCCTTAAGCAGGACCGGCGAACCGTCCGGGCCGGTCCGGGCCGGGAAACGCGCGGCCGTCAGCTCGCACAACGCGAGCAGGCCGTGCACCTCGGGCTCGTCCGGCTGCAGCGCGGCCAGCGTACGGGCCAGCCGGATCGCCTCGTACGCGACGTCGGGCCGCAGCAGCCGGTCGCCCGACGTGGCCGTCGACCCCTCGGTGAAGATCACGTAGAGGACACTCAGCACGCCGCCCAGCCGCTCCCGGCGCTCGGCGGCCGGCGGCAGCTCGAACGGCACCCCGGCCGCCGCGATCGTCTTCTTGCCCCGGGTGATGCGGGCCTGCACGGTCGGCACGGGTACGAGGAACGCGCGGGCGATCTCCTCGCTCGACAGACCGCCGACCACGCGCAGGGTCAGCGCCACCCGGGCCTCCGGGGAGAGCACCGGATGGCAGCTGACGAACATCAGCGCCAGCACGTCGTCGTCGATCTTGTCGGGATCGATGTCGTCATCGACCACCGAGCCGGCCGCCAGCAGGGCATATCGGTCCTGAAGGGCGGTCCGGCGGCGGATCGCGTCGATCGCCCGCCGCCGGGCCGTGGCCATCAGCCAGCCAGCCGGATTCGCCGGAGAGGCGAGCGGCCACGACACCAGCGCCTCGGCCACCGCCTCCTGGGCCGCGTCCTCGGCCAGCCCGAAATCACCGGTGAACCGGGTCAGCGCGGCGACGATCCGTGCCGACTCGATCCGCCAGACGGCCTCGACATCGGCCGTACCCATCAGATCGGGCCGATGCTCTCGCACCCGGCCCAGTCCTTGATGATCACTCGCCGACCTGCGGGACCTCGTCGCTCCCCGGCACCCGCCGGACCTCGATCTTGGCCCCGGGGGCCGCCGGGACCCGCTTGGCCCACTCGACCGCCTCCTGTCCCGAGGCGACGTCGAGCAGGAAGAAGCCCCCGAACAGTTCCTTGGTCTCGCCGTACGGACCGTCCGTGACCACCGGGACCTCGCCGCTGAAATCGACCACAACGCTCCGGCCCGGATCGTCCAGCCCTTCCGCCGCGAGGAGAACACCGGCCTTGACCATCTCCTCGATGAACTGGTGGGTCGAGGCCATCATCTCGTCGATGTCGGCCATCATGGCCGCGTTCGACTCGTCGGTGCCCCGCATGATCAGCATGTACTTCGGCATCGCGCTCTCCTCGTCCGGCGAGGCCGCCTCTCGGCCCTCGCACCCACACGTCGAACGAGCGGCCCACGGATCGACACGGCCCCGGAGAAATCTCTCGCCGCGACGCGGCCGATCCCTCCGGCCCGCGTTTCGCCCGTCAGAGCGGCCCCTGAGCGATGGCTGACGCGGACGCCCTGCTGATCAGAAAGCCTATCTTCGCAATTGCCCGGCGATCGCGGCGATGGGGGAAATGATGTGAATCTGGACCTCGCGGGCCACAAGTACGGCCGACGGCCTGGGCCTGTAGCGCGCGAAGAAGCCCTCGCCATCCTGTGATGGCGAGGGCTCGCTCATGGAGCGCGGGATGTGGTAACCCGCCGGGCGGCTGACGCCTCGATGGGGTCAGGCCGGCTGACCGGCCAGGCTCTCCTTCCCAGCGCCGTCCACGTCCGGGCTGGACGGCGCACCGGCACCGGGACCGCGCCGCAGCCGCTCCTTCGCCCGCTCCACCATGACGTACAGCGTCGGCACCAGCACCAGCGTCAGCAACGTCGACGTCACCAGCCCGCCGATCACCACGATCGCCAGCGGCTGCGAGATGAACCCGCCCGACCCCGTCACACCCAACGCCATCGGCGTCAGCGCGCAGATCGTGGCCACCGCCGTCATCAGGATCGGCCGCAACCTGCGACGGCCGCCCTCGATCACCGCCTCCACGACCCCCATCCCCTGATCCCGATACTGGTTGATCAGGTCGATCAGCACGATCGCGTTCGTCACCACGATCCCGATCAGCATCAACATGCCGATCAACGCCGGCACGCCCATCGCCGTGTCCGTCACGACCAGCAGCCCCACCGCGCCCGTCGCCGCGAACGGGATCGACACCAGCAGGATCAACGGCTGCACGAAACTCCGGAACGTCGCCACCATGATCATGAACACGATCGCGATCGCCGCCAGCATCGCCAGCCCCAGATCCGCGAACGCCTCCTCCTGGTCCGCCGACGCGCCACCGATCTCGTACGACGCGCCGCCGCCCAGCGCCAGCCCCTTCAGCCGGTCGGTCAGCGACTGCGTCACGCTGCCCAGGTCACTGCTCGTCGTCTTGGCCGACACCGTCGCCGAACGGGCGCCGTCGATCCGCGTCACCTGCGTCGGCCCGCCGACCTGCTTCACCTCGGCCACCGACGACAGCTTCACCAGCCCCGAGGCCGTCGGCAACGACAGCGCCCCGATCTCCTTGACGTCGGCCGGCGCCACTCCGCTGCGCAGCACCAGATCACTCGCCCGGCCGTCCAGCGTCACCTGGCCCAGCGGCGCCCCGCGGAACGCCTGCGCCACCGCCTGACCGATCTGCGCCTCCGACAGTCCCTTCTCGGCCGCCTTCGCCCGATCGACCCGCACCTCCACACGCGGCGCGCTCGTCTCCAGGTTGGACGACACGTCACGCAGGCCGGACACCTGACCCATCTCCGACGCGACCGTCTCCGCGGCCGTCCGCAGCGCCGCGAGGTCCGGCGCCTTCACGATCACCTGCACGGTGTCCGTGGCGAACCCGCCGCCCTGCATGCCGCCGACCTGCACCTCGCCGACGTTCGACAGCCCGGCCAGCCGGTCGCGCAACGCCTGCTCCACCGCCGGCGTGTCGGCGTCCTCCGCGACCGTCACCGAGTACGACGCCCGATCCGCGCTGCCACCGGCGCCACCCATCATGGCGTTGCCGCCACCCACGGTCACCTGGTAGGACTCCACCCCGTCGAGGTCCGCCAGCACGCCCTCCACCTGCTGGGCCGCCTTGTCGGTGGTCGCCAGGTCGGTGCCGGCCGGCATCCGCTGGCTCACCGAGATCGTGTCCTGCCCTGAGGAGTCCAGGAAGTTCGTCTGCAGCTGCCCGGCCAAGCCCATCGTGCCGACGAACACCGCCAGCCCGATCAGCACCGTCACCAGCTTGAACCGCGTCGCGAACCGCAACACCGGCAGGTACGCCCGCTGCAACGGACTGCGCAGCTCCTTCGCCTCCGCCTGGGCGCGCTGCGCCCGCGCCTCCTCCGGCGTCAGCTCCGGCGCCTTCAGGAACCAGTACGCCAGCACCGGCACCACCGTCAGCGACACCAGCAGCGACGCCAGCAGCGCCACCGCCACCGTGATCGCGAACGGCGAGAACAGCTCGCCCACCATCCCGCCGACCACCGCTATCGGCGCGAACACCGCCACCGTCGTCAGCGTCGACGCCGTCACCGCGCCCGACACCTCGCGCACCCCGGTCAGGATGGCCGCGCGCTTCTCCTCGCCGTAGCCGAGGTGCCGTTTGATGTTCTCCAGCACCACGATCGAGTCGTCCACCACCCGGCCGATCGCGATCGTCATCGCGCCCAGCGTCAGCATGTTCAGCGAGTGGTCGCCCACCCACAATGCGATCAACGCGATCACCACCGACAGCGGGATCGACACCGCCGTCACCACCGTCGAACGCACCGACAGCAGGAACACCAGGATGACCAGCACCGCGAACGCGAGCCCCAGCAGCCCCTCGGTGGTCAGGTCCTCGATCGACTTCTCCACGTACGGCGCCTGGTCGAACACCACCTCCACCGCCCTGTCCGACGAGTCGCCCAGCGCCTTGGTCAGCTCGGGCAGCTTGTCGCGCACCTCGTGCGAGATGGTCACCGCGTTGCCGTCCGGCGACATCGTCACCGACACGCCGAGGCTCGTCTTGCCGCCGGTCCGCGTGATCGTGGTCGGCTCCGCCAGGGCGCGCTCCACCGTGGCGACATCACCGAGCTTGACCGGCTTCAACGCCCGCTGCACGGTCTGCGGCTGACCCGCCTGCGGCTGCCCCGTCTGCGGCTGCCCCGTCTGCGGCTGACCCGCCTGCGGCTGGCCGGTCTGCGGCCTGCCCGGCTGGGGCTGCGCCGGCTGGGCCTGCGGCTGCGCGGGCGTCAGGTACAGCGCCTTCAGCTTGGCGATCGAATCGACCCGGGCGCCCACCTGCACGGTCAGCGACTTGCCGTCGGCGGTCAGCGTGCCCGCCGGGATCGGGGTGCCGTTCGCCTTCAGCGCCTCGGGGATCTGCGCCGGAGACACGCCCGCCAGCGCCATCTTCCCGAGGTCGGGCGTGATGGTCACGACCTCCTCGCGGGTGCCGGTGACCGCGACCTCCCGCACACCCTCGATCGCCTGCAACTCCGGCACCATGGTCTGGCGCAGCTTGTCCGCCATCGCGCGCGGATCGCCACCGTCGCCCACCGCCAGCACCATCACCGGGATGTCGTCGGTGCTGCCCGCCACGACCTGCGGCTCAACCCCCGCCGGCAAGCGACCCTGGAGCCGGCTCACGGCCTGCTGCATCTTGCTGATCGACGACTCGATGTCCGTGCCGTACTCGAAGGCCACCTGGATCTGCGCCAGGCCCTCCTGGGACGTCGAAGTGGTCTGCTCCAGGCCGGCGATGCCCTGGAAGGACTCTTCCAGCGGGGCGGTGACCTGCTCCTCCACGATCTCCGGTGAGGCGCCGGGATAGGGTGCCACCACGAACGCCCCGGGAAACTCCAGCGACGGCAGCAACTGCTGTTTCAACTGCGGGATCGTGAACGCGCCGAACGCGGTGATCACGACCGCGATCAGGATCACGAGGCTGCGGTTGGCGAGGCTCAACCGGGCGAATGCGGTCATCAGGGTCCTTCCGAGAGTTCGGCCCAGACTAACACTTCGCCTCATACGAATATTTAGCCTCACCCGATCTTCCTGATAACCTTCTCAGGAACGAGAGGTGAGCGTGAAGAACGAACGCGATGACCTGATCCACCGGATCACAGAAGCCCAGCGTGGCCTCGGCCGGGCCTTCGCCCAGCACCAGTCCCCTCTTTTCGCCTCCAACCTCACGATGCGCCAGCTGAAGGTCGTCATGCTCCTGTCGATCCACGGCTCGGCCTCCGGCCAGGAGCTCGCCACCGGCCTCGGCGTCGGCCTCGGCACGGTCACCGGCATCGTCGACCGCCTCGTCGGCCAAGGCCTGGTGAGCAGGCACGAGGACCCGCACGACCGGCGCGTACGCCGCGTCGAGCTGACCGACGCCGGCCTCAGGCTCATGGAGGAGATCAACGACGCCGGCCTGGAGCAGTACAACCTCATCATGCGGCATCTCGACCTCGACACCCTGCGCGCCCTCGACATGGTGCTCGGCCGTATCTGCGCCGTGGCCGACGAGCTCTTCGGCCCGTCGAGAGGTTCGGGTTGTGGTGGCTGAGAGGGTGAATCACCCGCCCAGGGCCTTTACTTTGTAGATTTCTGGGTCAGGCGGGACAGGACGCCGGGCAGGTCACCGTCATGGACGACCGTCAGGCGCCTGGTCGCCCTCGTCACCGCCACGTACAGATCCTGGCCGCCCATCGGCGACTGGCCGAGGATGCCCGCCGGGTCCACCACCAGCACCGCGTCGAACTCCAGGCCCTTGGCCTGGGTCACCGTCAGCGCCACCACGGCCGCGTCGAGGTCGTGCCCGGGAAACAGCGCCGCCACCTCGGCGTGCCGCGCGTCCGAGGTGATCACGCCGATCTTGCCCTCCCCGACGGCGGCGAGCTCCTCCCGCACCAGCGCCGGCAGCTCGGCCACCCCGCCCCGCACGGCCCGCGGCTCCGATCCCCCCTCCCGTACCGACTCCGGAGGCATCTGACCGGGATCCACCGCCCGCAGCACGTCGGCCGCCACCCGCATGATCTCCACCGGCGTGCGGTAGTTGACCAGCAGCCGTTCCTCCCGCCACCGGCCGGCCAGGTGCGGATCCAGCACCTCGCCCCACGACCGGGCGCCCGCCGCCGACCCCGTCTGCGCCAGGTCGCCCACCACGGTCAGCGAACGCGCGGGCACCCGGCGCATGACCATCCGCCAGGCCATCGGCGACAGCTCCTGCGCCTCGTCCACGATCACGTGCCCGTACGCCCACGTGCGGTCGGCCGCCGCCCGGTCCGCGGTGGTCAGGTCGTCATCCGGACCGGCATGGCGGGCCGCCAGCCGGTCGGCCTCGCCGAAGATGCCCTCCTCCAGCAGCCCGGTCGTCTCCAGCACCTCCCGCGCGAAGAGTTCCTGCTCCTCCCACTCGGCCCGCGCCCGCCTGCTCGCCGCACGATGGGCCGAGTCGTCCTCGCCCAGCAGCTCGGCCGCCTCGTCCAGCAGCGGCACGTCGCCCACCGTCCAGCCGGCGTCCGCCGGCCGTACCAGGGCCCGCCAGTCCAGGCCCGGAGGCGAGACCTGCCGGAGCGTCTCGGGCGCGGCCAGCAGCTCGCTGACCAGCCGGCGCGGCGTCAGCTCCGGCCACAGCCCGTCGACCGCCCGCCGCACCTCCGGCAGCTCCCAAAGGCGGCGGCTCGCCAGCTCGATGTCCAGCTCGTCCAGGTCGCCCTCCAGGTCGAGCGGCTCGGCCAGCTCGGGGTCCTCCAGCTCCATCTCCTCCAGCCGCAGCGCCCCCTCCAGGGCCCGCGCCTCGGCCAGGGCCAGCTCCTTGAGCAGCTCGGTGACGTACAGCTTGCGCGCCATGTTGTGCCGCAGCCGCACCGCCCGAGCCCGCTCGCGCAGCCGCGCGCACGTCTCGTGAGGCACCCGCAGGACCAGGCCGTCGAGCTCCACCTCCAAATCGCCGGCGGGCACCCGCTGGCGCTCCCGCACCGCCCCCGCCATCACCTCGGCCATCCGCGGATCGCCCTTGACCACGGCGGTACGCGGCTCGTCGGCGGCCGTCGCCCGCACTCCCGGGAACAGCTCGCCCACCGTCGACATCACCACCTGCGTCTCCCCCAGCGCCGGCAGCACCTGGCCGATGTAGCGCAGGAACATCGCGTTCGGCCCCACCACCAGCACGCCGCGCCGCTCCAGCGTGTCGCGGTGGGTGTAGAGCAGGTACGCGGCCCGGTGCAGCGCCGCCACCGTCTTGCCGGTGCCGGGGCCACCCTGCACCACCAGCGCCCCCTGCCACGAGGCCCGGATCACCCGGTCCTGCTCGGTCTGGATGGTGGCCACCACGTCGCCCATCCGTCCCGTGCGGCCGCGCCGCAGCGCCGCCAGCAGCGCCGCCTCCCCCACCAGCGTGCGCCGGTCGCCGTCGCTCATCCGCTCCAGGTCGAACACCTCGTCGTCCAGCCCCACCACCGCGCGGTCACGCAGATGCAGGTGGCGGCGGCGCACCAGCCCGCCCGGATCGCCCGCCGTGGCGACGTAGAACGGGCGGGCGGCCGGCGCCCGCCAGTCGATCAGCACCGACTCGTACTCGTCGTCGCGCAGCCCGATCCGCCCGATGTAGACGGTCTGCCCCGCCGCGTCGTCGACGCGGCCGAAGCACAGGCCGCGCTCGACGGCGTTGAGCTGCGCCAGCCGGCGGGCCTGCTCACCCGCCACCGCGTCGCGCTCCAGCCTGGCCTGGCGCGTGCCGCCCGCTCCGCCGCCGCCGTGCGCGCGGGCCAGCGCCGCCTCGGCCCGTGACCGCGCCAGGTCGAGCCGGCCGTAGAGCATCGACACGGTCTCCTGCTCGACGTCAAGGGCCTCGGCCAGAACTTCTTGACGATTAGTCATTAGGTGATATACTCCTAACGGGTGACGTGTGGAAGCTCTTTGATTTGCGTCCAAGCAGAAGAGCTTACTCCTGTCGCGCGCCTCCGGGCAAGCCTCGTCCCGTGAGCCCGTCCCGGCATGAGGAGACGCTCATACCGGGGAGCGTCGTCCGGCATTGGCGCCAGGGTCCGCATGCCGCGATAGTCGGCTTCATGCGCTCCCGCCTGACCGTCGCACTCGTCGGCGACCACGACCCCACATTCCCTCCGCACACCGCCACGGAGGACGCCCTGCGCCACGCCGCCGAACACCTCGGCGTCCGCGTGGACGCCCGCTGGGTGCCGACTCTCCCCCTGGAGACCGACCTCTCCCCCGTACGGTCCGCCGACGCCGTCTGGTGCGTCCCCGGCAGCCCGTACCAGAGCCTCGACGGGGCGGTGCGCGCGCTGCGGCACGCCCGCGAGCACCGCCTGCCCACGCTGGGCACGTGCGGCGGCTGCCAGCACATGGTGATCGAGTACGCGCGCGGCGTGCTGGGCTTCGCCGACGCCCAGCACGCCGAGTACGACCCCTACGCCTCGCGCCTGTTCGTCACCGAGCTCGCCTGCTCGCTCAAGGGCGCCACCATGCCGGTCGCGCTCGTGCCCGGCTCCACCGCCGCCACCCTGTACGGCGAGAACACGACCGAGGAGCAGTACTACTGCGACTTCGGCCTCAACCCCGAGTACCAGCGGGCCCTGCACGACGGCGGCCTGCGGGTGAGCGGCACCGACGCCGACGGCGAGGCCCGCGTCCTCGAACTGCCCGGCCACCCCTTCTACCTGGCCACGCTGTTCGTCCCCCAGGCCCGCTCGCTGCCCGGCAGGCCGCACCCGCTGATCACCGGCTTCCTGCGGGCGGCACTCGCCCGATGACGTTCAGCCAGCTCCGCGTCCTGGTGGCGGTCGCCCGCACCGGCAACATGACCCGCGCCGCCGCCGAGCTCGCCACCACCCAGTCGGCGGTGAGCCACGCTCTGCGCCTGCTGGAGAGCGAACTCGGCCTGACCCTGTTCACCAGGAACACCCACGGGGTGACGCCCACCGACGCCGGTCGCGCCGTCACCCGCCGGGCCGTGCTCGTCCTGGCCCAGCTCGACGCCCTCGAACAGGAGGCGGCCACCGCCCGCGGCGAGTCCCTGGGCCGGCTGCGCGTCGGCGTCATCCCCAGCGCGAACGCCTCGCTGCTGCCGCGCGTGCTGCGCGCCTTCACCACCGCCCACCCCGGCGCGCCCCTGACCGTCCTGGAGGGCTCGGACGAGGAGGTGCTGGACTGGCTGGTGACCGGTGCGGTCGACGTGGCCACCCTCACCACCGTCGCACCGGGGGCGGCCACCACGCCGTTCGCCCGCGACCGGATGCTCGCCATCCTGCCCGCCGCCCACCGGCTGAGCTCCCGGCCCTCCGTCGCGGTGACCGACCTGGCGCGTCACCCGTTCATCATGTCCACGGGCGGGTGCGAGCCGCTGATCATCGACCTCGTACGGCGGGCCGGCGCGTCCCTGCGCTGCCACTACCGGGTCCGCGACACCGGCAGCATCCTCGCCATGGTCGCCGAGGACCTCGGTGTGTCGATCGTCCCCGAGCTGGCCCTGCCCGCCCGCACCACGGGCGTCTGCGCGATCCCGCTCGAACCGGAGGAGACCCGGACCATCCTGCTCGGCCTGCCGGAGGCCGGGGCGGCCTCGCCCATGGCCACCGCCTTCGCCGCCCTCGCCCTGGAGCAGGTGCCTCCCGCCCACCGCTGCCACGGAGATCGGCCGTAGTGGATGGTGAACCGTGGCTTGACGAACCCCCCTTACCTGATACACGCTATTCCCACTCGACATAGTAGGAAAAGAAGGAAAGGTGGACCCTTGCGCGCGCTCGTCCTGCTCGGTCTGGTCGGCTTCGCCGCCCAGCTCGTCGACGGCAGCCTAGGCATGGCCTACGGCGTGACGTCCACGACCCTCCTGCTGGCCATCGGCACCAACCCGGCCGCCGCGTCGGCCACCGTCCACCTCGCCGAGATCGGCACCACCCTCGCCTCCGGCGTCTCCCACTGGCGCTTCGACAACATCGACTGGAAAGTCGTCGCCAAGATCGGCATCCCCGGAGCCGTCGGCGCCTTCGCCGGAGCCACCTTCCTGTCCAGCCTCTCCACCGACGTGGCCGCCCCGGTCATGTCGCTCATCCTGCTGGCGCTCGGGGTCTACATCCTCATCCGTTTCACCGCCTTCGGCCTGCCCAAGGGCAACCTGGGCAAGCCGCTGCGCAAGCGCTTCCTCGGCCCGCTGGGCCTGGTCGCCGGCTTCGTCGACGCCACCGGAGGCGGCGGCTGGGGCCCCGTCGGCACGCCCGCCATCCTGGCCAGCGGCCGCCTGGCACCCCGCAAGGTCATCGGCTCGATCGACGCCAGCGAGTTCCTCGTCGCCATCGCCGCCAGCGTCGGCTTCTTCGTCGGCATTGGCTCGGAGAACATCGACTTCTCCTGGGTCGCCGTCCTGCTCCTCGGCGGCGTCATCGCCGCGCCCATCGCCGCCTGGCTCGTGCGCCACATCCCGCCGCGCATCCTCGGCTCCGCCGTGGGCGGCGTCATCATCCTGACCAACGTCCGCACCCTGCTGCGCTCCGACTGGATCGACGCCCCTGGCAACGTGCAGACCATCGCCTACATCACCATCGCCGTCATCTGGGCCGGCGCGATCGCCATCTCGGTCCGCGCCTACCGCCGCGCCAAGGCCGAGGAGTCCGTCGAGGCGGTCGAGGCCGAGCTGCGAGCCCGCCGCGGCGAGGAGGAGACGACGTCCGCATCCTGAAGCCGCCCGTGAACGCACGTCACCCGGTCCCGGCCGCCCCGAGCAGCCGGGACCGGCCTCGTCGGAACACCCGGCCGGGACGCCACTCCATCCGGCCCGCGGCGACCGGCCCCGCCGCCCTTCCGTCCCGGCGCCGGCCCGCCGCATGATGCGCATCTCCGCCCGTACGCACTACGCCCTGCGGGCCATGGTGGTGCTCGCCGCCACCGACGGCCCCGTACGCGCCGAACACATCTCGGCCAGCCAGGACATCCCCCGCCGCTTCTGCGACGACATCCTGCTCCAGCTCCGCCGCTCCGGACTGATCAACAGCCAGCGCGGCCCCGACGGGGGCTACTGGCTGGCCCGCCCGGCGGAGAAGATCTCCCTGGCCGACGTGATCCGCGTGACCGAAGGCGTCGAGACCGGCGTGGGCCACTTCCCCGGCGTCGCCCGCCCGCTCGCCGAGGTGTGGGACGAGATCCGCCAGTACGAGAACGCCCTGCTCAGCGAGATCACCCTGGCCCACATCGTGGCCACCGCCACCGACCCCTCACCGACCGACCTTGGACCTAACTGACGCCGGACCCGACCGACCTGGACCCGACCGACCTGGACCCCACTGACGCCGGACCCCGGCAGACCCTGGACGCGCACGGGCCCGCGCCTGCCCCACCTGCGCCACGCGCGCCCATGGGCGGCCATGGGCGGCCCATGCCGGGCAGCACGGAGCCCATGGGCTGATCCCGGCCGAACGCGGCGCGGATCACGCCTGCTAGCTTGGCGAGCCGTGTCTGCCTATCTTCGCGAACTCTTCTCCCTGCACGGCCGCCGCGCCCTGGTGACCGGCGGCAGCTCGGGCATCGGCTACGCCATCGCCGAGGCGATCGGCCGCGCGGGCGCCGACGTGGTGATCGTCGCCCGCCGGCCGGGCGAGCTCGACCAGGCCACCGAACGGCTGCGCCGCCATGGCGTGACCGCCTCCAGCATCAGCGCCGACCTGGGCCGGCGCGACGCCGTCAAGCATGTCTGCGAGGTCGCCGGCGAGATCGACATCCTGGTCAACGACGCCGCCAACAACATCCGCAAACCCATGGCCGAGCTCACCGAGGACGACTACGAGCAGACCGTCGCCGTCAACCTGACCGCGCCCTACCTGCTCGGCCAGCACTTCGGGCCGCGCATGGCCGAACGCGGCTGGGGCCGCATCATCAACCTAGGCTCGCAGCAGAGCGTCAGCGCCTTCGGCGACAGCGGCGTCTACGGGGTGTCCAAGGCCGCCGTCGCCGGGCTGACCCGCTCGCAGGCGGAGGCCTGGTCGGCACGGGGCGTCTGCGTAAACACGATCATCCCCGGGTTCATCCTGACCCCGCTCACCGAAGCGGCCCAGGCGGTGCCGGGACGCGTCGAGCAACTGGCCGCCCGTCACATGAGCGGCCGCAACGGCGTGCCCGCCGATTTCGCCGGCGCCGCGGTGTTCCTGGCCGGCGATGCCTCCGCCTTCGTCACCGGCCAGATGTTGTTCGTCGACGGAGGTTTTTTCGTGCACTAGAACGTGCTCGAACCGCCTGCAGGGCGTGCTCGAACCGCCGAGCGCCTTTACAATGTAGATTACTTACGATGGACCTGCCGGACCCCCGCTCCCTCGTGCCACGCGTCGATGACCAGTTCGTCGCCCTGCACGTGGGTCCACACCACCTCGGACAGCTCGACCCTGAACAGGTGCGCGTCACTGTCCGGCAGGTCGAACGAGGCCAGCAGCTCCCCGTCGGTGACCTCCACCGCGCGCCCGGCCAGCTTGACGTCGCCCCTCCAGGCCGACGGGTCGCCCTCGCCGGGGTCGTCGGAGGTGACGTGCAGTGCCATCCGCGGGTCGCGCCGCAGGTCGAGGGCCTTGACCGACCTCGGCATCGACCCCATCCACAGATCGCCGTCGCGGAACTGCGACTCGGTGCCGCTCACCCGCGGCGACCCGTCCTTGCGCAGGGTGGCCAGCACCTTGTGCCGGTGATCGTCCATCAGCGCCCGCGCGACCTTCGCCAGCTCCGGCGCCTGCCGCTCGAATTCCTGCCACGAAACCATGGTCGTCATCCTGTCCTCCGCCACCGACAGAAACCCGGCCCCCGCCCTATACAAAGGAGACGACGGTCCTGCCGGCGCTGGGCGGACGTCGCTCCGACCACGACGGCTCTCCTCGACGGCGCTGAGATCGACGCCGCTAAGATCGACGGCACCTGACCGCCGAGCTCGCCCGCCGGTCCCCCACCGGACAGGAAGACCCCGAACAGGAAGCCCATGGACGACGCGAGACTGGAGGCGCTCGCCCGGGAGCTCGCCGGGATCCCCTCGGTGGTGGCCGTGGTGCTCGGCGGCAGCCGGGCACGCGGCACGCACCGCCCCGACTCCGACTACGACCTCGGGCTCTACTACCGCGGCGAGCTCGACGTCGCGGCACTCCGGGCCGTGGCCGTGCGGCACGCGGGCGACCAGGCGGAGCTGACGGAGCCGGGCGGCTGGGGGCCCTGGGTCGACGGCGGCGGCTGGCTGACCATCGACGGCGCGCGGGTCGACTGGATCTACCGCGACCTCGACCGCGTCCACCGGGTCTGGGCCGACTGCCAGGCGGGCCGCTACGAGATCGGCGTCCAGGCCGGGCACCCCCTGGGCTTCTACTCGCACGCCTACGCCGGCGAGGTGGCGCTCTGCCGGGTGCTCGCCGACCCCGGCGGGGGGCTCACCGAGCTGCGCGAGCGCATGCGGGCCTACCCGGCCGCGCTGGGCGACGCGCTCGTGCGCGGGTTGTGGGAGGCGCACTTCTCCGTACGCCTCGCCTCGTACGGGGCGTCGGGCCGGGACCCCGTGTACGCCGCCGGCTGCCTCTTCCGGGCCGTCGGCGTGGCCTGCCAGGCCCTGCACGGTCACGTGGGCCGCTGGCTGGTCAACGAGAAGGGCATGGTGGCCTCGGCCGGGCGGCTGCCCGGCGCCCCGCGCGACTTCGCGGCCCGCGCCGGAGAGGTGCTCGGCCGGGTCGGCGGCTCCTCGGAGGAGATCGGGCAGGCCGTGGCGGCGGCGGGCGTCCTGATGGAGGATGTGCGGCGGTCCATAACTCCGTAATAGGGATTTTTTGGTATCTAGGGCGAATTTTGCCCAGCGGTTAACTTGACAGCACCCCCCACAAAGGAGCGCACATGTCGAGTAAGCGCTGGGCACTGGCAGGCGCCACCATCGTGGCCGTCTGCCTGGCCACCCCCCTCAGCCCCGCCGCCGCCTCCGAGCCTCCGTCCCAGTCCGCCGACACGGCGCCGCCCACCATGGTGGACGCCCTCGAACGCGACCTGGGGCTGTCCGAGCAGCAGGCCGTCACCCGCCTGGCCAACGAGCAGCGCGCCGCGGCGACCGAGGCCCGGCTGTCCACCACCCTCGGCGCGTCCTACGGCGGCTCCTGGCTGAACGCCGACGCCTCCAAGCTCATGGTCGCCACCACCGACCCCGCCGCCGCGCCCGGCATCGAGGCGCAGGGCGGCCAGCCGATCGTCGTCGCCCGGACGCTCACCCAGCTGAACTCCGTCAAGGACCAGCTCGACCGGGCGCCGGAGCAGGCCAAGGCCGGCGCGGCCCTCTGGTACGCCGACGTGACCACCAACAGCGTCGTCATCCAGGCTCCCACGCAGCAGGCCGGCGACGCCCTGGCCGCCGCCGCGGGCGTGGACGGCAAGGCGGTCCGCGTGGTCGTCAGCGCCGAGAGCCCCCAGACGTACATCAACCTCATCGGCGGCGCCGCCTACTACATCGGCTCCAGCCGGTGCAGCATCGGCTTCTCCGTCACCCGTGGCAGCACCCCCGGCTTCGTCACCGCGGGCCACTGCCGCCTGGCCGGCTCCACGACCACCAACCCGTCCGGCACCTTCCAGGGTGCGTCGTTCCCGGGCAACGACTACGCGTGGGTCGCCACTCCGGGCCACACCCCGCAGCCGTGGGTACGCGGCTCCGGCGGCTCGACCGTGATCGTGCGCGGGTCCACGCAGGCCTCCGTCGGCGCGTCGATCTGCCGCTCCGGCTCGACCACCGGCTGGCGCTGCGGCGTCATCCAGCAGCACAACGCCACCGTCAGGTATTCGCAGGGCACGGTGACCGGCCTCACCCGCACCAGCGCGTGCGCGCAGCCCGGTGACTCCGGCGGCTCGTTCATCTCCGGCAGCCAGGCCCAGGGCGTGACCTCGGGCGGATCGGGCAACTGCTCCATCGGCGGCACCACCTACCACCAGCCGGTCAACGAGATCCTCGGCGCGTACGGGCTCACCCTGCGTGTCGGTTGACCCGGCCCATCCCAGCCGCAGCGCGCCCGGCCACCTCCGGGCGCGCTGCGCCGCGTTCTCCGCGAACCCCGGCCGCGCCGTTTCGCCGGTCGAGGAGTCGCAGGACGGTCGTGGCCCAGCGCAGGTTCGCCTGCTCGTAGGCACGCCCTCCCATCAGCGTCAGGTACGGCCCGACCCGCTCCGCCTCACGCAGGAACTCCTCCTCGTCGCGGCCCTGGAGCAGGTCGTCCCTGAGGCGGTCGTACAGGGCCAGCTTGACCCGTGACCGCTCCATTCGCTCGGTCAGGGCCTTCATGACCGCTTCCACGTCACCCGTGTCCACGGCCTGCAGCTTGACCAGGAGGTCGTCGCGCATCGCCGTGGGCCGGGCGGCCCGGGCGGTGAACGCGTGGAGTTCGTCACGCCCGGCGTCCGTGAGCGTGTAGACGCGCTTGTTCGGCCGGCGGGCCTGCTCGACGACGCGCCCGCTCACCAGGCCGGCGCTTTCTAGCTGCTCCAGCTCGCGGTAGATCTGCTGCGGTGTGGCCGACCAGAAGTTGGCGACCGACACGTCGAAGCGCTTGGCGAGCTGGTAGCCCGAGGCCTCGCCCTCCAGGAGAGCGGTGAGTGCCGCGTGGCGCAACGTCATCTGGTCAACCTCCCTTGTCCGTGGTTAGTATCCTACGCAGCTATTCAATTTGTTGACTATAGGGAGAGCGAGTCGATGCACCCCTTCCGCGCTGCCGTCGAGGCCCGCGACATGGCGGCGGCCGTCGCGCTGCTCGCCGATGACGTCGTCTTCCACAGCCCCATCGTGTTCAGGCCGTACCTAGGGCGGGAGACCGTCGCGCCGATCCTGCACGCGGTCCAGCACGTCTTCGAGGACTTCCGGTACGTACGGGAGGTCGGCGCCGACGACGCCCCCGACCATGCGCTCGTCTTCCGCGCCCGCATCGGCGAGCGCGAGATCGAGGGCGTTGACCTGCTGCACCTCGGAGAGGGCGGCTCGGTGGCCGAGCTCACGGTGATGGTCCGCCCGCTGACGGCGGCGCAGGCGCTGGCGGAGGCGATGCGCGCCCAACTCGCCGACGGCAAGGGCGGCATCGGCGCATGAGAACGCCACGGCGAGCCCGCCCCCTGGAGCCCGAGATGCGCCCATCCCATGCCCCTCACCTCGACGAACACGCGATCTTCATCACGGCCGACCGCGACGACGTGTGGCGCGCGACGCTCGAAACGGTCGAGCGGACCTTCTCCCAGCCCCACGCGGCCGGCTACGCCAGGCTCGTCCGGTGCGCCGACCGCGCCGCCTCCGGGCCGCGGCCGCTGGCCGTGGGCTCGGCCGTCCCCGGGTTCCTGGTGACCGCTGCCGATCCGGGGATCGAGTTGGTGCTCGAAGGCCGTCACCGGTTCTCGTCCTATGCGCTGATCTTCCGTATGGAGCCGGCCGGTACGGGCAGGACGCGGCTGCGCGCAGAAACCCGGGCCGTCTTCCCCGGTGTGGCCGGAGGCGCTTACCGGCTGCTTCTTCTCGGGACGGGCGGACACGTGGCCGGCGTGCGGAGCCTGCTCCGCGCCATCGCGGCCCGATCCGGCACACCCGCCTGATCGCCACCGACCCCGCGATCACGCCCGGCCACCCTCCGGGCGCGCCGCGCCGCGTGCTCCGCGAACCGGCGCCGCCCCGAACGCCGTTCGCGAGGCCGGTCCGCCGCGCGGCAGGCCCGTCAGAGGGCCGCGGGCAGGACGGGACGGCCGCGGACGCCGGGGTCGGCGGCGAAAAGGGCGCCGGCGTCCGGCTGCCGCGAACGGTCGACGCCGAGGCACGAGGTGGTGATGAACAGCCGGTCGAGCCGCTCGCCGCCGAACGCGACGGCGGTGACCTTGGTGACGGGCAGCGGCACCACCGCGTCGAGCGCGCCCTCGGGGCTGTAGCGGTGCACGGCGCCGCCCTGCCACAGCGCGACCCACACCCCGCCCTCGGCATCGACGGTCAACCCGTCGGGAGCGCCGCTGCCGGGGTCGACGACGGCGAACGGCCGGCGTCCGGTGAGCCCCCGCTCAGGGTCGTAGTCGAGCACGTCGACCCGCCCGGTGACCGTGTCGGCGTAGTAGGCCCGGCCGCCGTCGGGGCTGAAGTCGAAACCGTTGGAGATGGTCGCCCCGGAGAGCACCACGCGTAAGGAGCCGTCGGGCTCGACGACGTGCAGGGCGCCGCGTCCCGGGCTCTGGTCATAGGCCATGGTGCCGACGTAGAGGCGGCCGTCGGGGTCGCAGCCGCCCTCGTTCATCCGGATCGACGGGTCGCTCCACGCCTGGCCGAGCGAGCGCAGCGGCGCGTCGAAGGCGTCGTCGTCGGAGACCAGGAGCTCGCGCTCGGCCGCGACCACGAACCCGCCGCCGGTGCGCGGCCTGATGATCGCGGCGACGGCACCCACGTGCCGGCGCCGCACCGTGCCGTCTGCGCCGAGCTCCAGCAGGTCACCGGCCAGCATGTCGACCCATCGCAGCCCCGCCCAGCGGGCGGACCATACGGGCCCCTCCGCGTGCTGGGCGACGGGTCCGGTCACGGTGTGGGCGGCGATGGTCACGCCGGTCTCCTCTCCTCACGGCAACATGGCAGTCGATTGTCACGCCCGGGCCCGGCCGAGCGCGAGCGTCGACGCGGAATCGGGGCGAAGCATGACGCGTTGTCCCAGGTGAGGGGCATGAGGAGGGGGCATGAAGATCAATTCGATCCAGGCCGGGCCGTGCCGCGTCACCCTGTCGCCGCACGGGGTCAGCTACACCTTCGGCATCCGCAAGCTCTATCTGACGACCACGCCCGACGGCCGCAAGCAGGTGAAGGTGCGGCTGCCCGGCGGCCTGAGGGTCGGCAAGACGTTCGGCAAGAGACGGTCACACGGTCATCACTGAATTTTGATAGATCGTCGCTTTTCCGGGTAGCTGGTGGTCCTCGCGATCTCAATGGAGGAAGAGCGATGGGCTGGAGCTACCGGAAGTCGTTCAGGAAGGGGCCGTTCCGGCTGAACCTGTCCCGTGGTGGTGTCGGACACAGCTGGGGCAACCGCCTGTTCAGGGTCACCCGCACCGCCGACGGCCGGCGCACGTTATCGATCAACCTGCCGGGTGGGCTGCACTGGCGCAAGACGCTGAGCAGCCGTTCCCGGGGTTGATCTCCCGCTGTCCCTGGGGAGGAGGGCCGGAGGCGCGTCGCGCGTCTCCGGCCCTTCCCGTGTCAGGGGAGGCCGGCGCTCACATCTCCAGTCCGCCTTCGTGCAGCACCGGCCGCACCTCCACGACCCCGTACGGCGCCTCGGGCAGCCGGGAGCCGATCTCCACGGCCCGCTCGAAACTCTCGCAGTCGACCAGGAGGATCCCGGCGAGCCGCTCGTCCGCCTCAGGGGCGGCAGCCGCGCCCCCGTCCGCGGGCACCCGTCTGGCGAGCGAGGCGTCGGCCAGCGCCGCGGACACGACCAGCTCCCCGGACGCCACCACCTCGCCGGTGACCGCGGCATGCGCCCGCCAGCCCTCCATCAGCCGCTCGTCGGGCAGCTCACGCCAGATACCGCGGGTGACCTGGTTGCCGTAGATCAAGATCATGTACCTCACCTGTGCCTCCACCAGGGTGTCGCGACGCGCCTGTCGCTCTCTGGTCGGCGCCGGCCGCCGGATCTCGACAGCCCGCCACCGGCGGGTGACTAGGGCAATCCCCAGGTGCCCTCCTGACGCGCGGCGGGCCGGGTGTGCCCAGCACTGAGGGCCGTCGGCACGGCCGTGACGGTGTCAGGCGTGCCTGCTGTGGCGCCGGGCGCGGGGCGACCGGCACCCCGAGAAGAGCCTAGTACTCCAGTGACACTTCGCGATCTTGAGGCGTAAGGGTCACATGGCGACGGCCACCGCGAGATCATTCGGAGTTTGTGAAGACAACCAAAGATCATGCGGTGGCCGCGGACCACAGCGTAGACCCTGACGGCTGGATGGTCATCTTCAACGAGTTGATGGCCAAGATCGCCGGGATCGCCGCATTGGCCTCGGATGTCGAGCTGCTGCTGCTCGACGAGCCGACTTCGGGCCTGGACCCGTTGATGGAGGCTACCTTCCGCGAGGTCATCGGCGAGGAACGCGCCCGCGGCCGTACGGTGCTGCTGTCGAGCCACAGCCTGTCGGAAGTCGAGGCGCTCTGCGACCAGGTCACGATCATCCGTGACGGGCGGACGGTGGAGACCGGCACCCTGGCCGGGCTGCGTCACCTCACCCGCACCACGATCAGCGCCGAGCTCGACCACGTCCCCGACGGCCTGGCCGGGCTGACGGGCGTACACGGCCTGACCGTCAGCGGCTGCCACGTCCGCTTCCAGATCGACGGCGAACACCTTCAGGCGGTGCTACGCCTGCTCACCGTCTCCGGCGTGCGCGCGCTGACCTGCCAGCCGGCCACCCTGGAGGAGCTCTTCCTGCGCCACTACCAGGTCGCGGCATGACCGGCACGCTGACGCTGGTGCGGCTGGCGCTGCGCCGTGACCGCGTCCTGCTGCCCGTCTGGATCGTCGTGATCGCCGGCCTCATCGCCGCCAGCGCCTCAGCCATCGCCGAGCTGTATCCGCAAGCCGGCCAGCGCATCGCGCTGGGCGTCACCATCGGTGCGGCACCCGCGCTGCAGGCGCTCACCGGGCCGGTCTTCGATGCGGGCTCGGTCGGCGGGCTGACCGCGTGGCGGGCCACCACCATGGCCTCGGTGCTGGCCGCCTTGAGCCGTCACCGGGCTGGCGCTGGTGGCCGCGGCGGCGCTGCTGGCCAGGCGGCGCGACCTCGGCGCCGGACTCATGCCATCCCGCCGGGGCAAGCCGGACGCCGCACCGTATCTCACCAGCCCCCTGGCGTTGGCCTGGCGGTTGCAGCGCGACGGCCTGCTCGGCTAGGGAGTCGGTTTCGCGGTTGTGGGCGTGTTGTTCGGCGCCCTGGCCTACAGCGTCGGCGACATCGTCCGCGACAACCCGCAACTGGCCGCGATCCTCGCGCAGATCGGCGGCGCGGGCGCACTGACCGACACGTTCCTGGCCGCCGAGCTGAGCCTGCTGGGCCTGGTCGCCGGCGGCTATGCCGTCCAGGCGACGCTCCGGCTACGCGGCGAGGAGTCGGCGCTGCGGGCCGAACCGGTCCTGGCCACGGCCGTGGCCCGCCGGCGATGGAGCCTCAGCCACCTGGGCATGGCCCTGGGCGGCAGCCTCCTGATCCTCACCGTGGGTGGGCTGGCGGCCGGGCTCGCGCACGGCCTGCGGATCGGCGAGCCGGCCGGTCAGGCCCCGCGCATGCTGGGCGCGGCGCTGATCCAGGTGCCCGCCACCTGGACGCTGGCCGGGATCGCGATGCTGCTGTTCGGGCTGCTGCCCCGGCTGACCGCGCTGGCGTGGGCGGCCCTGCTGGCCTTCGCCCTGCTCACTCAGCTCGGCGAGCTGCTCCAACTGGACGACCGGGTCAGAAACCTGTCCCCCTTCGCACACGTCCCGCAGGCGCTGAACCAGCCAGTGGACGCCGGTCCGCTGCTGGGACTCGGCGTGGTCACGGCCTCGCTCCTGTCGGTGGGAATCGCCGCCTTCCAGCGGCGTGATCTGCAGAAAGGCTGACCCACCTGCGGGGCAGGTACGACGCGCACGCGCCTGCCGATCCGGCATGGACAGGCCGGGCGACGCCGTCCTCCGTCACCAGGCGCGCCGCCAGCGCGTGCGCTGCCGGGGCGCGTTCGGCCGCGTCGGCGATGGCGGCGGCCAGCCGCTCCGGCCGCAGCCGGCGCGGCAGCGGGCAGGATGCTGGTTCGGGCTTCGGCAAGAACGTTATCTGATCGGCGGTCGGGACCGGCGCGTAGTGGGACACGCTCCTCAAGCTAGGCAATCGAGCGCCCCGCGAATCAGCCGTCCGAGGGTGGGACGGTGGCACGTTGGACATCGCGGCGGGCATCGCGGCGGTTGGCATGCACGCTCGTGATCGTGACGGTCGTCAGGACCACGACTATGACGCCGAGAGAGGCCAAGGTGGGGATCTCCGGGATTGTGGGCCAGAGGCCGTGCGCCCAGTGCAGGAGGAGTTTGAGTCCGATGAAGCCCAGGATGACCCCGAGCCCGTGGTTGAGGTGCCGCAGCTTCTGCAGTACGCCCAGCAGCACGAAGTACAGCGCCCGCAAGCCCAGCAGCGCGAAAGCGTTGGTGATGAAGACGAGGAAGGGGTCCTCGGTCACGCCGTACACCGCGGGCACCGAATCGACCGCGAAGACGATGTCGGTGGCGAACACGGCCACGATGGCCAGCGCCAGCGGGGTCACAGCGCGCCGGCCCGCCTCGCGGACCACCAGGCGGGAGCCGTGGTAGTCGCCGGTGACCTGCATGAAGCGCCGCAGCAGGCGGATCGAGCGCATGGAGGAGATGTCGACCTCCTGCCGTTTGCCGCTCAACGCGTCGGCGAGGATCTTCCACGCGGTGACGATCAGGATCGCGCCGAACAGCAGGAACGCCCAAGTGCCGCTCTGCAGCGCGGCCGCGCCCAGGGCGATGAAGACCGCGCGCAGCGTCAGTGCCCCGATGATGCCGTACAGCAGCACCCGCTGGGCGAGCTCGCGTGGCACCGCGAAGGCCGAGAGCAGCAGCATGAACACGAAGAGGTTGTCCACCGACAACGACTTCTCCACCACGTACCCGGTGTAGAACTCCACCGACGTCTGCGGCCCGAACGCACGCCACACATAGACGCCGAACAGCAAGGGAAGCGCCAGGTAGAAGACCGACCAGCCCACCGCCTCCCGCATCCGCACCTCGTGCGGGCGCCGCGTCACGATGAAGTCCGCTGCCAGCAACAGCCCGAGGCAGCCAAGGGTGATCGCCCACAGGTGCGGGGAACCGATCGTCTCCAGCGGGGCAACCGTCATCACACTCGTAAAGGCGGGCATGGAACCTCCTCGAACCGGGCGGGCCGTTCGAGGTCTCCTTCACCCACCACCTTACGGGCTGCCGCCCGGGGACGAGGTCACGCCCGTATTGACCGGGGCCGGCTCTTGAGAAGTACTCCCCTCGCCCTTCCAGGTTAGGCGTACCTCCTGGTCAGCTCCACTTCGACGGCTCCTCGGAGTGATCACAGGCGTTTGACCGGCCCCGCGAGCCGGGGTGATAGTGGAAGGAGCACGCAAGGGGAGTACCCGCCATCCGGCATCCCGGCCGTCATCACGGTCTCCACGCCTGGGGAGGCCCGGCAGGATGGCCCTCCAGCGGCGGCCTGGCCAACGCAGCCGTGCCGACGTGGAGGGTGCGGGAAGACTTCGTCCTCATGGCCTGTACCTCCAGGCGAGGCCGAGGGGGTCCTCATGTCGATCACCGTACTTCTCGAGATCCTGGTCGGCATCCTGCTGATCTTCTGCACACTCATCAGCGCCGCCGCGCTCTGGGTCCCACCGCCGCGATCCCACCGCTGGCCGCCGCCACGTCGTCTCCCGCACACAACCCGCCGAGGCTGGCCGGGAAAGCGCAGCTGACCAGAATGCCGAGCCCCGCCAGTCTCCAGGGTGCCCGAGACACCCGCGCCTACGCTCGATACCGCCCTGGAGCGCTGGCCCGCGCCTTTGCCGACCCGGTGCCTGGCGGCCTGCACTTCCCTTCCCCAGGCTTGCCTCGCTGGCGGGGTATCGTCGTCAGAACGCTGTCAGCGCCCATCGCGATCGTCACATAAGGTTAATTTGACGTAAGAGTAGATTGCGCACCAGGCGGCGTGCAGGGAGCGCTGGCGCGATGATGTGGAGGAAACGGATGTCCGACGAGCGGGTGCAGATCGGCGAGGTGGCCGAGCGGCTCGGGCTGTCCCTGCGGACGATCCGGCACTACGAGGAAGTCGGCCTGATCGTGCCTGAGCGCACCAGTGGCGGCTTCCGACTCTACATCGAGACCGACATCGCCCGCCTCGCCCTGGTCAAGCGGATGAAGCCGCTGGGGTTCAGCCTGGAAGAAATGCGTGACCTGCTGGAGATCACCGACCGAATCGCCGCTGGGGATGAGGATCCCACGCTGGCCACCCGGCTGCAGATGTTCGAGCGCGCCGTCGCCGAGCGGGCCGACAAGCTGCGCGAACAGCTGGCCATGGCGAGGGAGTTCGCCGAGCAGCTGCGCCGCCAGCGCCTGGAGGCCGCCGCGTCCGTCTGAGTGGTGACACCTTCTCACCCGAGATTACCTGAAGCCAACTCTCACGTCAGGGTATATTCAGATCATGTGGCTCGGCGGTCTGCCGCGAGCCGGCTCCCACAGGCGTGCACCGCACGTCCGGGAGCCCACTGCAAGTGATCTTTCCGGGGGAACCATCGTGCTCGTCCAGCCAGCCGTTCTTCTACGCCGCTCGGACTGCATGCGGTAACTCCGCCTCCTTCGCGCTGAACACGGCGGGTCACCACGGTGTCACATTGCCGCCACACGCCTGCTTCAGCCTGGGTGCTAGCACCCACTCACCTTCTTGTTGTTGATACCTCGCTCCGTCAGGTCGAGGCCTGTCCTCCTGTCTGGATGATCCTTTGTCTTCTGGTTCCATGGTGGCTTCGCGCCGCCTGCGCATGCCCGACCCTTCGTCACCTGACGCCCAAGGTGCTCCGTACCGAGCTATTGTCCGGCCTCGTGGTCGCCCTGGCGCTGATCCCCGAGGCGATCTCGATCGTCGGCGGGCGCTCGGCCATGATCTCGGCCGCGACCGGCGCGATAGCCCTGGTGGTGGCGCCGCTGGCCAGGGAGCATGGCCTCGGCCACCTGGTCGCGGCCGTCATCCTGGGCGGAATCTTTCAGGTGGCGCTGGGGCGTCCTTGGGGTGGCCAAGCTGATGCGGTTCGTACCGCGCAGCGTCATGGTGGGCTTCGTCGACGCCCTGGCCATTCTGATCTTCATCGCGCAGGTGCCGGAGCTCTGATCCTGTGCATCGTCTTCGGGCCTTGGGAGTCCCAGATCCCGATGGCCGCCCTGGTAGCCGTCATGATCCTGGTGTCGTTCGGCACCTTCGACTGGCACTCCATCGCCCCCGCCACGCTCAAGCGCATGCCCGCCGGCGAGCTCACTGTCATGGTCGTCACCGTCGCCGTCGTGGCCACCACCCACAACCTGGCCATCGGCGTCGTCGCCGGCTCGCTGACGGGCCTGGTCGTCTTCGCCCGCCGCGTCGCCCACCTGGCGCAGGTCACCGCCGTCATCGACCCCGACGGTAAGCAGGTCGTCTACGCCGTCACCGGTGAGCTGTTCTTCGCCTCCAGCAACGACCTCGTCTACCAGTTCGACTACGCCACCGACCCCGACGACGTGGTCATCGACCTGACCGACGCCCACATCTGGGACGCCTCCTCCGTCGCGGCCCTGGACGCCGTCGAGACCAAGTACGCCGCACGCGGCAAGAAGGTCACCATCATCGGCCTGAACCAGCCCAGCGCCAAGCTCCATGGCACCCTTGCCGGACAGCTCACCGGCAGCCACTGACGTCTGCCCCTCCGTTCGTGTGTCGCCGCGCCGTGTACGGCAGCCCGAGCGGTCGGCCGAACGGTCGGCCGCACACCAGCAAGGCTGCGGGACGGGCCGGATCCGGACGAGAACCGAAGATTCCTGTTCTACGCCGATGGCGTCATCGAGGCGCGCGACGCAGGGCGCCTGCTATCCGCTGGAGGAGCGCGCGGGCCCGTTGCTGGGCGCGACCCGCAGGCCGCGCTGGACGAGTTGCGCGCCGATCCTCGCCCGCGTCGGCGGGCCGCTGCTGGACAACGCGGCGATGCTCCTTCTGCACAGACGCCAGGGTGGCCTGAGGACAGGCTGAGCAGGATGACCGTACCGCTGGCGGCCGCGGCGGTTCCCCAAAGTCGGCGGTAATTTGGAGAATTCCGGTATGGGACGCCGTCAAAGGAGTGACCGAAAGCAGCTTGACTCATCGACAACGGATTTACGCGTATTGCAGGAGTTTTGACATAGATCTCCCTTGCAGTGGCGTCGAAATTGTTTCTCTTCCCCAGCCTCTGGTTAAGGGAACCAGAGGAAACGAGGGGAGAAAGCATGATCACCCGAGAGCAGATCCCCACGGTGCTCGACCATCCAGTCTTCGACACCACGGGACAGCAAGTCGGGGAAGTGAAGCACGTATTCCTCGACGACACGACAAACCGCCCGGAATGGCTGTGCGTCCGAACCGGCTTTTTCGGCACCAGGGAGACGTTCGTCCCGATGCAGGGCGCCGAATTCGTCCAGGACCACGTCGAGGTGCCGTACGACAAGGAGCGTATCAACGACGCGCCCAGCGTCGACGTAGACGCGGGCGGGCACCTGTCTCCGGAGCAAGAGCGCGACCTCTACCGCCACTATGGCATCGACTGGGGTCAGGCCTGGCAGCAGGCCAACGAGCCCGCTCAGGGCGGCTGGGCGCACACCGCCGGGGAGAGCGAACGTGAGCGCATGGGCGGCCTCACGGACGACGCGATGACCCGCTCCGAAGAGCAACTGCACGTGGACACCGAAACATACGAGAGCGGGCGGGCACGGCTGCGCAAGTACGTCGTCACGGAGGAGCAGCACGTCAGCGTCCCCGTCACACGCGAGGAGGTACGAGTCGAACGCGAGCCGATCACGGACGCCAACCGCGACGCAGCACTGTCCGGGCCGGAGATCACCGAGGCCGAACATGAGGTCGTCCTGCACGAGGAGCGGCCCACGGTCTCCAAGACAACCGTTCCCAAGGAACGGGTCCGGATGACCACGGAACAGATCACCGACGAGGAAGTCGTCTCCGAGGAGATCCGCAAGGAGCGAATCGAGACTGAGGGCGACATCGGCGAGTCCGGACGCACATCCTGAGGCCATTCGCGATTCGCGACATCGCCGTCACCGTTTCCGCGCGGCGGCGATGTCGTCACGAGAACCTGCGCCACACTCCGGCGGCCGGCTGCTGACGATAACGGTTGTGCATGGATGCCATCCGCCACGTCCGGGGCTCGTGACCGGGGTATCCGCCCGACCATGTCCCGAAGCCTTTCCGCCAGACCGCCGAGCGTGGCGGTGGCTCCGCACCCCCGCCGCTCCCTTCGGCTCCCGAGCAGGCGCAGGATCTGGACTTTGCCTCTGTCACGGCCTGGATGGCACGCCTGCCGGCCGACGACTCCATCCTCGTGGTGGGCGAGCTGGTGATCAACGCGGTGCGGTGGGCGGGAACGCCGCTCACGGTCCGGCTCCTGGTCAGGCCACAGGCATGCGGGTGGAAGTGATCGAGGCAGGCGGTCGAATCCGGCCCCCTGCTCCTCTACACGCTGCTCCTTGCTCTGTTCGTGCTCGGCGTATCCGGGCTGCTCCACCTCGACCGAGTCCTGGCTGTCTTCGTTGCCGGCCTGACCCTCAACGCGCAAGGCACCGGCGAGGAACGCCTGGCCGAGCTGAAGATCGATGAGACGATCAACCACTACCTCGTGCTACTGCTGCTGTGCTACCTCACCCTTGAGGCCCAGCGGCTGGACGCAGATCCCCGAGTCCTGGCCGCCGGAACCCTGGTCATCGCGACAAGCCCGCTGATGCGCGGCACCACCACCGCCCTCGGCCTGCCCCTCTACCGCAGGAGTGCCGCACGTAAGAGATGCCAGGAGCATTGATTGTCAGGCCGCCAACGGAATCGGCACAATGCGACCGAGCGGTTGCCGCGTCGTGGATAGGGCCGGTCTTGAGGCAAAAGTGCAGTGAGAGACACCCTCACGGCCGGTGCCTTTTGCTGAAATCGGCCGGTTGCCCACGGAAGCGCACGGTAGGCGCGGCGCACACAGGGTATTCAAGGCATGCCGGGGTTTCAGGTGAGAAACGGGGATCGAGGTGTTTTTCGAGTCGTGGAGTGAAATCGTTCGTGTCGTCATCGCCGCTCTCGTCGCCTATGCGGTGCTGATCGCGATACTGCGGCTTTCCGGCAAGCGAACCTTGGCCAAGATGAACGCCTTCGACCTCGTCATCACGGTCTCGCTGGGTTCCACGCTGGCCACCGTGGTGCTGTCGTCCGACGTCGCTCTGGCGGAGGGAGGCGCGGCACTGGTCTTGCTGGTGATGCTCCAACTGGTCGCCGCCTGGCTGGCCACGCGATCGGGATTAATGCGGAAGGTGATCAAAAGCGCGCCGACAGTACTGCTGGTGGATGGGCGGCTGCTGAAGGATCGCATGCATCAGCAGCGGGTGACCGAACAGGAGGTCCGCCAGGCCGTTCGCTCCAGCGGCTCTGGAGCCCTTGAGGACATCGCTGCCGTCGTGCTGGAGACCAACGGCACCTTCAGCGTCATCACCCGCGGGAAGCTGGGCTCGGGCAGTGCGATGACGGACGTCGTCGCGCATGGGGATGGTTCCCGCCCAACCGCCAGGTGAGACCTCGAACCGGCATCGCCCAACAGTCGGTCGTCGCTGCCGCCATGCACCCCTGTCGCCGGGCGTGACATCGCTGCCGTTCACTCGCCCACGATGTCATGCGTGGACTCGTGAACGGGTGACCAAGTGATCAAAGTGGAGTCTGCGGACGATCGTTGAAGGAACGGGGTCGCCGATGGGACCATCGGATCTTCGGGGCAGGCTGATTGTCCTGGGGGACGTGCTGCGCACCCAGCTTTGGTTGCTGCCTTCGGTCGGCGTGGGTCTTGCTCTGGGCCTCGGAGTGGGACTGCCTAAACTGGATGCACGGCTCGGACGGGACTTCCCTCCGTGGATGACGGCCTACCTGTTCGGCGGGGGCGCAAGCGCGGCCCGGACAGTGCTGGGCGCCATCGCCAGCTCTCTGATCACGGTGACGTCGCTGACCTTTTCCATGACGGTGGTGACGCTGCAGCTCGCGAGCAGCCAGTTCTCGCCGCGGCTACTACGCACTTTCGCCCGGGACCGGTTCGTCCAGGCCACCCTGGCGCTGTTCCTCGCCACCTTCACCTACGCCCTCACCGTGTTGCGCACGATCCGATCCGCCGGCGAATCGAGAGAGATCTTCGTGCCCCAGATAGCGGTGAGCACGGGATTCGTCCTGGCCTTGGTCAGCATTCTCGCACTCGTGCTCTTTCTCGCGCACCTGGCCCGGGAGTTGCGGGCGGAAACGACGTTGGTCAGAGTGCACGCCGAGGCGAACGAAACCATCCGCCGGGTCCTTCCGCCGCGGCGGTTCGCGTCCCTGGATGTCAAGCCCGTGTCGCCGCCCCCTGACGCGTTGCCCCTGCCCGCCGGTGCCTCCGGCTTCGTGCTGAGGATGGATGAGGGCTCACTGCTGTCCGCGGCGGTGGAGGCCGATGCCGTCCTGCTCATCGACTGCTGTCCGGGCAGCCTGCTGGTCGCAGGAACCCCGATGGGGGCCGGCTGGCCGCGCGCCGCGTCATCGTTCGACGCCGACATCGAACTCCGGCTCACCCGGCAGGTCGCCAGGGCGATGAGCACCGGCCCCGAACGCACCGCGGCCCATGACGTGACGTACGGGCTCCGGCAGCTCATCGACGTGGCCGTCAAGGCGCTGTCGCCCGGGATCAACGATCCGACCACGGCCGTCCACGCCCTGGGCCATGTGTCGATTCTCCTGTGCGAGCTGGCAGGCCGTCAGCTCGGGCCGCGGCCACTTCGCGACGAACGGGGCGGCGTACGGGTCATGCTGTATCAGCCGAACATAGCCGACTTGCTGACGATGACGCTGGTGCAGCCTCTGCACTATGGCGCGCACGATTCCACCGTCCTGGCCCAGATGTTCTTCCTGCTGCGGGACCTCGCCTGGCGCGTTTCCTCCGACCAGCACCCGGCTATCGCACATCAGCTGGAGGTCTTGCGCACCCAAGCCGCCGAGCAACAATTCGGATCGAGCGAGATGACGCGTTTCGACATGCTGTCCAAACAGGTCGAGCAGGCTCTGGCCGGCCGCTGGACACCCGCACGGACTCCATCGTGAGCATGTTCTCTCCCTGCAGCGCCGCAGCGGCGGCTACGACGTGCGCCTCGGCGGCATCGGCTACGACGCCGCAGAGAGGTGGGCATCCTGCCCGGCCTTCTCGAGCGGGTCTGCCGATCATCTCCCCACCCGCCACCGACTTTTGGGTCAAGCGGCCACGGCGGATGCCGCAATTACTCTACTCTAACGTTACGGTAGAGTGGCACGGGTGGCGGTAACGGAGGCTGAATGCCCGAGGAACTCCGGCAGATCGGGGAGCTCGCCGAGGCGACCGGCTTCTGCAAGCGGACCATCCGACACTACGAGGAAGTCGGCCTGGTGGTGCCCGCACGCACCTCAGGCGGCTCCGGTTGTACGGCGAGACCGAGGTCGCCCGGCTGCGGCTGATCGGGCAGATGAAACCGGTCGGCTTCACGCCGGCCGACATGGCTGATCTGCTGAAGGTGCTGGAGCAGCTGAAGGAGCCGGCAACCACCGAGCCGTCCCGCGCCGCCTCGCTGCTGGCGCGGCTGGAGACTGGACGCCGAGGGCGTCATTCAGGTGCTGCGCTCAGATCTGCGCCGCGACCAGGCGCCGGTACTGGCCGCTGTCGGGCCCATGCAGTTCGAGGTGGTCCAGCATCGTCTGCCTGCCGAGTTCGGCGCTCAGATCACTCTGGACCGGCTGGACTACACGCTGGCGCGCCGTACCGACACGGCGCCACCGCCGCGAGCAGGGCGAGCCTGGCGGCGGGGCGGTCCGCGCCGGGCAGGGCGGCGAGGCCGCGCAGGGGGCCCAGCGGCGGGTGCGTGCCGTCCCAGTCGGCGACGGTGTCCCGGACGAACGCGCGGGCCCGCTCGCCGAGCAGTTCCCGCCCGCGCCAGCGGCCTCTAGGAGCGCGGCGAACGCCGGTGGGCGTCGACGCAGAAGGCGCAGGTGTTGGCCATCGACACGGCGAGCGCGACGACCTCCTTGCCGGTCCTGCCCGCCCGGCCGGTGAGCAGGGACTCACGCAAGGTGACCCAGGTGGCGGCGAGCACATCGGGAGCCGGGGAGAGGGACATGAAGACCGGCGGGCGCGACATCCCGAACCCGCCGGGGAGCCGGGCGTACACCTGGGCGTCCGCCCGGTCACCGTCTCGGTCCGCACCGGAGTGACGTGGCGGAAGGGTGTGGACATCGGCGGGATCCTCCGTTCAGGTGGGCGGGATGTTGTGGGTGCGGCCGAACAGGTTGCCCGGGTCCCAGGCCCGCTTGACCTCGGTCAGGCGCTCGTGGTCGGCCACGGTGTAGGCGTCGCGGGTCCTGGCGGTGTCGGTGAGGAAGTTCAGGAACGAGCCGCCGGTCGCGTGCGGGCGCAGGCCGGCGGCCAGGTCCCGGAGGCTGGAGAGGGCTGGGTCGCCGGGTCCGTCCGGCATCGCCGTGGCGATGACGGAGTACGGCACGTCGCGGTGGCCGACCGGTCCGGCGTCCGGCGCGGGCCGGGCCATCGCGCCGCCCCAGTGGCGCAGCTCCACCGCCGCGATGGGCGAGCCCGTCACGGCCAGGACGGTCTCGATCACGTCGTCGGGCACCTGGTGGAGCAGTTCCAGGTGCTGCCTGACGGCCATCGGCTGCGGCGCCGGGCCCCCGAAGGCCGTCGCCGCCTCTCCGAAGGTCATCGTGGCGAAACCGCCCGCCGTCACCGGTCCCGCCGCCTCCAGCAGCGGCGCGAGCAGGCGGCGGCCCTCGTCGGCCGGGCCCGCGTGACAGGCGCGGACGGCCAGCGCCCAGCCGTCCGGGCCGGGCGTCCGCATGAGGATGACCGAGGTGTTCAGCTCGTCCGGCTCGGCCGGGGCCCACTCGCGGTAGCGGGCCAGCGTGGCCGCGGCCCGGTCCACGGAGTGCAACGTCATGCCGGTGTAGACCTCGGCGACCGGGTGCAGCCGGAACTCCAGCGCGGTCACCACGCCGAAGTTGCCACCGCCGCCGCGCAGCGCCCAGAACAGCTCCGGGTGCTGCGCCGGACCGGCCGTGACCGTCTCGCCGCCGGCCGTCACGAGTTCGGCTCGCAGCAGGTTGTCGGCCGCGTACCCGTGCAGGCGGGACAGCCAGCCGGTGCCGCCGCCCAGCGTGTAGCCGGTGACGCCGATCGCGGGCGTGCCGGACAGGGGCGCGAGGCCGTACGGGGCGGCGGCCGCGATCACGTCGGACCAGAGCGCGCCGGGCTCGGCCCGCGCGGTGCGGCGCTCGGGGTCGACGTGGACGGCCGCCAGCCGCGACGTCTTGAGCAGCAGACCGCCGTCGACGGGCACGTGGGTGCCGTGGCCGGTGGCCTGGACGGCGAACGGCAGGCCGTGCTCACGGGCCGCCATGACGGCGGCCCGGACGTCGCGGACGTGCGCGGCCTCGGCCACGAGGGCCGGGTGCGGATCGAGGGCGCGGTTCCAGGCGAGCCGTTCGGCGTCGTAGCGTTCGTCGCCCGGCAGGTGCAGGTTTCCGTCGAACGCGCCGCGCAGATGGCCGGCGGCGTCGGTGATCGCGGGTGTGGAGGTCATGGGTGTGGACATGAGGAGATCGTCGCCCCCGGAGGGGGGCGCGGTCGTCCTGCCCGCGAAGACATCTTGGACTACCCGGCCGGGCGTAGGCCCGGCGCGGATACCTCGCCGGGAGTAGTCCAGGGATCCGACCTTGTGCGGAGGACTGTGATCGAATCAGGCTCTACTGTTCGGGGATGAGCTCTGAGCGCATGGCCGACGTGGCGCTCGCGCTGGTGGTCGCCGTCCTGCTGGAGATCGGCGCGCTGTCGCTGCCCGGGGTACGGCCCCTCGACCATCTGGTCATCGTGGCGGGTTCGCTGGCGCTGGTCGCCTGGCGGACCGCGCCGCTGGTGGCGCTGACCGTGGCCACCGCGTGCATGCTGGTCCACTCGTTGCGGCTGGATCCGGGCCCTTCGGCGGCCTTTCCGGTGCTGGTGGCGGTGTTCGCCGCCATCCGCAACGGTCACCGGCTGCCCGCCGCGGCGGCCGGGGCGGTGTTCCTCGGGGTGTGGCTGGCCGATGACCTGGCCGGAGCCGCGGGCGGGCCCGCGCAGCCGCTCGTCGAGCGTACGGTCCTGCTCCTGGGCTGGTTCCTGGCGGCCGGGGTGGCGGGCACCGTGTCCCAGCACCGGCGGGCCTACCTGCGTCAGGTCGAGGAACGGGCCGCCGAGGCCGAGCGCACCCGCGAGGAGGCGGCGCTGCGGCGCGCCGGGGAGGAACGGCTGCGCATCGCGAGAGAGCTGCACGACTCGCTCACGCACAGCATCTCGATCATCAAGGTGCAGGCCGGGGTGGCCGTGCACCTGGCCCGCAAGCGGGGCGAGGAGGTGCCCGAGGCGCTGTCGGCCATCCAGGAGGCCGCCGGCGAGGCCATGCGCGAGCTGCGCGCGACCCTGGAGGTGCTGCGCGACTCGGCCGGCGATCCGCCGGGCAGCGGGCTGGACCGGCTTGACGAGCTGGTGCGGCGGGCCCGCGCCGCGGGACTGCCCGCCAGTGTGACCGTCGACGGCCGCCCGGAGGCGCTGCCCGCCGAGGTCGACCGGGCCGCCTACCGGATCGTCCAGGAGGCGCTGACCAACGTGGCCAGGCACGCCGGCCCGGCGTCCGCGTCGGTGCGCATCGGCTGCACCGGCGGCCATCTGGTCGTGCAGGTCGACGACGACGGCCGGACCGGCCCGCAGGGCGCGCCCGAGCCGGGGGTGGGGCTGCGGGGCATGCGAGAGCGCGTCGCCGCGCTCGGCGGGCGGCTGCGGGCCGGTCCGCGTCCCGGCGGCGGCTTCACCGTCCGCGCCGAACTCCCCCTCGCCGAACTCCCCCTCGCTGAAACTCCCGACGCCGAAACTTCCGACGCTGAACCTCCCGTCGCCGCTCCCCCTCTGGAGGAGAGCCGGTGATCCGCGTGCTGCTCGCCGACGACCAGGCGCTCATCCGCGCCGGGTTCCGCGCCCTGCTGAGCGCGGAGGACGACATCGAGGTGGTGGCCGAGGCCGCCGACGGCGAGCAGGCCGTCGCCTTGGCCCTGCGGCACCTGCCCGACGTGGCGCTCGTCGACGTGCAGATGCCGGTGATGGACGGCATCGAGGCGACCCGGCGCATCGCCGCCGACGAGCGGCTGAGCGGGGTGCACGTGGTGATCCTCACCAACTACGGCCTCGACGAGTACGTCCTCGACGCCCTGCGGGCGGGGGCGGGCGGCTTCCTGGTCAAGGACACCGAGCCCGCCGACCTGCTCCAGGGGGTGCGCGTCGCGGCTCGGGGCGACGCGCTGCTCTCCCCCGCGATCACCCGCCGGCTGATCTCCGAGTACGTCGCCCGCCGCCCCGAGCCGTTCCCCGTCGGCCTGGAGATCCTCACCAACCGGGAGCGCGAGGTGGTGGCGCTGGTCGCGCGCGGGCTGTCCAACGACGAGATCGCCGCCCACATGGTGATCAGCCCGACCACGGCCAAGACACACGTCAGCCGGGCCATGACCAAGCTGGGAGCCCGCGACCGCGCCCAGCTCGTGGTCCTGGCGTACGAGTCCGGGCTGATCACTCCCCGGGGCCCGCTCACCTGAGGAGATAGGCAAGTTTTTTTTCGCAAATTATATTGCGCAATTTTTCCTTCGCTTCTACGGTGAACACATGGCCGAACCCAGGACGACCCGTCGCATCGACGATCTCGGCGAGCTCAAGGCGTTCGCCCATCCGCTGCGCCTGAAGCTCTACCGGACGCTCGTCGTGGCCCGCACGGCGACCGCCTCGCAGCTGGCCGACCAGGTCGGCGAGGCCGTCTCCCTGGTCAGCTACCACCTGCGCAAGCTCGCCGCCCTGGGCCTCATCGAGGAGGCCGAGCCGCAGAGCGGCGACGGCCGCGAGCGCTGGTGGCAGGTGGCCTACCAGCAGCTCAACGTGACGACCAGCGCGCACGACGCGCCGGAGACCGCGGCGGCGCGCCTCGCGCTGACCCGCGTCGCCTTCCGTCAGCAGCGCGAGATGCACGACGCCTACCTCGACGTGCAGTCGACCTGGGAGCCGCAGTGGCAGGAGGCCGCCATCGGCTCCGAATACCTGACCGAGATGACCGCCGCGGAGCTGCGTGAGCTGAGCCAGGAGATGCACGCCCTCATCCAGAAGTGGCAGACCCGGGGGCGGGCGGCCCTGGAGGCGGGCGACACCGAGGGCCGCGAGCACGTCGCCCTCCACCTGTACGGATTCCCGTTCAGGACCTGACGTGAGGAGGAAGCGCATGGATCCCGGCATGCACCTGTACATCGACCGGTTCCGCGCCCAGGAGTTGCGCGAGGAGGCCGCGCGCCGGCGCCTGGCGCGCGGGCACGAGCCTCCGCCCGCCTGGTCGGCCGGCGCCCACGCCCTCGGCTGGCTGCTGGTGGAGCTCGGGTTGCGCCTGGTGCGCGTGCCGGGCCCGGCGGGGCATCACCCCTATCCTTAGCCGGTGAACGGACTCCCGAGACGGTGGACAGACGAGGAGCGGCATCTTGGTGGTCTTCGCCGGGCAGGGTGACGCGCGCCGGTCCATGGCCCTGCTGTGGGGCGCCGGCGACTCCCCCGAGTCGCGCCCGGGGCCCAAGCCCGGTCTCAGCGTCGAGCGCATCGTGGACGCGGCGATCGCGGTCGCCGACGCCGAGGGCATGGCGGCGCTGTCCATGCGGGCCGTGGGCGAGCGGCTCGGCCGCTCGGCGATGGCCCTCTACACGTACGTGCCCGGCAAGGGCGAGCTGGTCGACCTCATGTACGACCGGGCGCTGGGCGAGCTGCCGACCCGCTACGACCTGACGGCGGGCTGGCGGGCGGCGCTGACCGCGTGGGCCGAGGACACCTGCGCCTGCTACCTGCGCCACCCGTGGCTGCTGCTGGTGTCGCAGGCGCGCCCGGTGCTGGGCCCCAACGAGTACCTCACGCTGGAGACCCTGCTGGGCGTCCTGCGCGAGACCGGGCTCGACCGCGACGTGCTGCGCCGCGTGGTGGGCACGCTGTTCCACTTCGTGCGCGGCGCGGCGCAGACGATCGCCGAGGCCCGCCAGGCGGAGGCCGCGACGGGGGTGTCCGACGACGCGTGGTGGCTCGACCGGTCCGGCACGCTGAGGGAGGCCGCGCCCGACTTCGCGGCCCGGTTCCCCAACGTCACCTGGCTGGAGGCCGCCGTCGCGCCGCGATCGGACGACGAGAGCGGCCCCTACCTGGAGCGCGAGGCCAGGAAGACGTTCCACGGCGGCCTGGCGATCATCCTCGACGGCATCGAGGCCGCCTGACGCGGTCCGCCGGCACAGAATGCGACGCCCACCTCCGTGGCCGGAGGTGGGCGTCGCGGTCGTGGCCGCTACTTCAGCCAGGCGGTGCGCCGGACGATCGGCAGGTTGCCCAGGCCGAGCGTGGTGCCGGCGCCGGCCAGGGCCAGGCCGACCATCACGATCGCGTAGATGATGTGGTCGTCCATGAAGGGGTTGGTGGTCAGGGGCAGGGC